>JALOLM010000465.1 GCA_025455985.1 Candidatus Nanopelagicales bacterium
CAGCGAAGGAACCGGCGGTGTGGTCAACGAGTTGCTGGTCCAGATGCAGTCGTTCGACGAACTCACGGGGTTCCAGCGAATGGTCGGCTGGTTCACAGACAAGGTGAACCTGTTGCTGCCCGCTCATCGGCAGATCCCGCGCCCCACGTCCCACGCCTCCAACATCCTGCTGATCGCGGCCACCAACCGGGCCTCCGCGCTGGATCCAGCACTTCTGCGACCGGGTCGATTCGACCGCGTGCTGGCTTTTGAATCCCCCGGCAAGCAGGGTCGGCGCGACCTGATCGACCTGATGCTGGACAAGCGTGTCCACGACCCGGAACTCGATGCCGACGATGCCCGCGACCACATCGCGGCACTGACCACGGGCTACACGCCAGCGCGGCTGGAGAACCTCTTCGACGAGGCCCTCATCGAGACCTTGCGCAGAGGCTCGCGGACCATGAACTCCCGCGACGTGCATACGGCCAGGCTCGTGGCCGATGTGGGGCTCGGCCAGCCCGTGGCATACACCGACCACGAAGCGCGGCTGATCGCCACCCACGAGGCGGGCCATGCGGTGGTGGCCCATATCGCGGCGCCGCAGCGCCGGCTCGAGGTCTTGACGATCATCAAGCGCAAGGACGCCCTCGGGCTGTTGGCCCACAACGACACCGAAGACGTCTTCACCCGCTCCCGCAGCGAGTTGCTCGCGCTGATCCAGATCGCGTTCGGCGGCATGGTGGCTGAGGAGTTGTTCTTCGACGAGGTCTCCACCGGGCCCAGTTCGGATCTGAACTACGCCACCACGGTCGCAGCGCAGATGGTCGGGGCCACCGGAATGGTGGGGTCGCTCATCAATCTGAGTGCGGTGCAGGGCTCGTCGCTGTCGGACACGAATCTCGTCGGACGGGTGATCGCTGACGCGCAGGGCCGGGCCGCGGTGGAGAAGTTGTTGCAGGAGCAGAAGGCTGCGGCCCGCGAGGTGCTGCTGGCCAACCAGCACAAGGTCGAGGCGCTTCGCGATGCGCTGCTGAACCGCTATGAGCTCGTCGGCCAGGAGATCGTCGATGCGATGTCGGTCGTCGACCTGCGCACGACCGATGCCGACACCACCGGGCGGGCATGACCCCGGATTCGGGACTAGCGTTCTTCTGATGGACGATCCCGAGCGTTTCCGCGGCTTCATGGCCCGGTGCGCCAGTGGCGTGGTCGTGGTTACGACCCGGGTGGACGATGGCGATCACGCGATGACGGCCAACTCGTTCACCTCTGTGTCGCTCGATCCGCCGTTGGTCCTGTTCTGTGTGCAGCGGGACTCCCGCTTCCATGCAGCCATCTCGCGGTCCGATCGCTGGGTCGTCAACCTGCTGTCCGCGCAGCAGGCGGCCGCGGCGCGGTGGTTCGCTGAACGCGGCCGACCGCTGGCCAGTCAGATGGAGGTTGTCGAGTACCACCGGGACCCGGAAGGCATCGCACTGCTCAGCGGTTCGATCGGCCACCTCACCTGCACTACAGAGGCCGTGTATCCCGGCGGGGACCACAGCATCGTGGTGGGGCGCGTGACGCAGATCGACCGCGATGAGTTCGGGGCAGAGCCGTTGGTCTACCTCGACCACCGATTGGGCGCACCCTGAGGATCCGGCCTCGTTTGCACGGGTGTGGGTGACCGGATTCAATGGAGGCGCTATAGCCTTGCAGTGGAGTTCAGCCACGTCGAGAAAGGGACCGTCGTGACCTACGTGATCGCGTTGCCGTGTGTGGATCTGAAGGACAAGGCGTGTATCGACGAGTGTCCCGTCGACTGCATCTACGAGGGGGAGCGGATGCTCTACATCCACCCCGACGAGTGCGTCGACTGTGGCGCGTGTGAGCCGGTCTGCCCGGTGGAGGCCATCTACTACGAGGACGACGTGCCCGAAGAGTGGACCGAGTACACCCAGGCCAACGTGGACTTCTTCAACAACATCGGCTCTCCCGGCGGCGCCACCAAGATGGGCAAGATCGACCACGACGTGGACTTCATCGCCGCGCTGCCATCGGCTCACGGCCGCCAAGCAGCGCGCCAGCGAGCACCCGGGCGGCATTGTGGATCTCTCCGTGGGGACCCCGGTGGACCCCACGCCACAGATCGTCCAACAGGCGCTGTCCGAGGCCGCTGACGCTCCGGGATACCCGACGACGCACGGGACCGCCGAAGTTCGCGAGGCTGCGGCAGGTTGGCTGCAACGGTGTTTGGGCGTCACCGCCGACCCGTCCAGCATCCTGCCGCTGATCGGGACCAAGGAGTTCGTGGCCTGGCTGCCGACGCTGCTGGGCCTGGGCGCCGGTGACACGGTGGCATGCCCGCCGATCGCCTATCCCACCTATGAAGTCGGTGCCATGATCGCGGGCTGTCGCACTGATGGTGGACCGGCCTCATTGACCTGGCTCAACACACCTGCCAATCCGACGGGTGCCGTGATGAGCCCAATCGAATTGCGTGAGGCAGCGCAGATCGGGCGCGCAGGCGGCGGGGTCGTCGTCAGCGATGAGTGCTACATAGAGCTCGGCTGGGACGTCGAACCGGTCTCATTGCTGCACCCGCAAGTGTGCGATGACGACCACGCGGGCTTGTTGGCGATCCACTCGCTGTCCAAACGCTCCAACATGGCCGGCTACCGCTTCGGATTCGCGGTGGGGGATCCGTCGCTCATCGACCGGTTGCTGCAAGTGCGCAAACACGCCGGCATGATGGTTCCGCTCCCCGTCCAGGCGGCCGCCCGAGCTGCTTTGGATGACGACGCCCACGTGAGTGCGCAGCGCGAGGTGTACCGCAGTCGGCGCGACCTGCTGCGGTCGGCGTTGGAGGCGGCCGGCTTCAGGATCGACCATTCGCAGGCCGGCTTGTACCTGTGGGCCACGCGTGGTCAGTCGTGTTGGGACACAGTCAACCTCCTGGCCGATTCCGGGATCCTCGTCGCGCCGGGCGACTTCTACGGAACCGGTGGAGCTGACCACGTGCGCGTCGCCCTGACCGGCCGTGACGAACGCGTCGGCGCGGCGGTGGCCAGACTACGGGCGTTGTAGCGGGGTGGTGACGCCGCGGTTTCCGACCTCCTGATCACCGCTTCGCACCTACAGGGTTAGCGTGTGGCCGTGAGCGATTTCGTCTTGAACGGTCCCGGGGTGAGTCTGGAACTACCAGTGGTCGAGGCCACGGACGGCGAGTCGGGCCTTGACTCCTCCAAACTGCTGAGCACGACCGGACACGTTGCGCTGGACAGTGGTTTCGTCAACACCGCCTCGTGCACTTCGGCGATCACGTACATCGACGGCAATGCCGGCATCCTGCGTTACCGCGGTTACCCGATCGAGCAGTTGGCCAAGGGCTCGTCCTACCTCGAGACGTCCTACCTTCTGATCTACGGCGAGTTGCCCAGTGCCGCTGACTTGGCCGACTTCGACCAGCGACTGCGGATGCACACGATCCTGCACGAGGACTTGCGGCGCTTCTTCGACGGCTTCCCCCGCAACGCCCACCCCATGCCGGTCCTGTCCAGTGCCGTGAGCGCGCTGTCGACCTTCTACCAGGACAGCCTCGATCCGTTCGACGACGACGAGGTGGAGATCTCCACCTACCGGCTGCTGGCCAAGCTGCCCACGATCGCCGCCTATGCCTACCGCAAGTCGCTGGGCCAGCCCCTTCTGTACCCCGACAACTCCTTGAACCTCGTGGAGGGGTTCCTGCGGATGACGTTCGGCTGGCCGGCCGAACCGTACGCAAGCGACCCCGTGGTCACCAAGGC
>JALOLM010000135.1 GCA_025455985.1 Candidatus Nanopelagicales bacterium
GTCAAGGTCCTGAACTACAAACTAGGGAAGGCAGGCTATGGCAAGCCGATCAAGGTCGGCATCGGGATGAGCTACGGCCGGGCCCTCATGATCAAAGCGGGGTTCAACGGCAGCGGTATCGCCGACGTCGTCTACATGGGAGACGTCGTGAACCACGCCGCCAAGTTGGCGGCTCAGGGCAACAACGGCTACGCCGTGCCCCCCATGATGATCGGAGACGTATTCGCAAGCAACCTCAACGACGACAACAGGAAGCTCGTCACCAAAGACTCGGGACGCGAGTGCCACACAGCAAACGCGGTGAACATCGCGATGAACAATTGGTTTGAGGAGAATTGCAGTTGAGCAGCGCCTAGCTCAACAAGACGAAGTTGTGGACGGTCTCCGCGATGAGGCATTCTTTCGCGCCGGTTCCTGGGTCACAGCACCACGGTTGTTCGGGACAACCAGCACCTTCTGCGTCTCGGTCTTGCGGCGATCGAGCTCCTGACCGACCAGACCGAGAGGGCAGCGGCCGTGGTCACGGCGCTTCCCCGAACCACAAGCCGGCACCTCGTTGAGCCAGCTCACGTTTCCGCTCGTCGTAGTCAGGCATCACCCGGGCGAGAAGTTGCCAGAAGGCCGGACCGTGGTGTGCCGCACGCAGGTGGGCCAGCTCGTGCGCCAGGACGTAATCAACGAGCTGCGGTGACAGCTGGAGGGTTGCCCAGTGGATGCGGACGCGACGGCCGGCCGTCGCGCTCCCCCACTTATGGCCAAGGTCAGCAACCTCGATCCCTCCAGGTTCGACGCGCAGCCGCTCGGCCCACGAGCCAACGCGGGGAAGCAGCCAGGTCACGCCACACCGCTGGTACCAGGCGATTAGGTGCATCGGGCCGTTCGAGGCCAGTTCACTGGGCATTACCAGTCGGCCGCGTTCGAGTCGCACCGGACCATCGGTCCCGGCGAGTTTGAGCCGGTGGCTGCGGCCGAGGTACAGGAAGCCTTCGCCGTCAACGAGTTCCTTGGTGACCGGCTCGTGCTGAAGCACCTCCTTCTCCGCGAGCCTGCGGTAGACCCAGTCGCGTTTTGAGGCGAGGAATCGCGTCAACTCGTCCGTGGCGACATCACCAGCCGCCCGTAGACGCAGGGACCCATCGGCCTCGATGGTGAGCTTGGCCTTGCGGCTCGCGCCGCCAGTCTCAACCGGGACACGCAGTCCATCGAGATGAAGCACGGTGGCACTCATGGGCGCCTGCCTCCGCCCGCGCGCTGGGCGATCAGTGGCTGATTAGCACGGGCCAGCTCCATGACCTTGTCAGCGACAACGGCCTGCTCGGCAAAAGGGAACAGGTCACGGTCGTCGAGGGTTTGGATGACGCGCCTGCGCAGCTCGTCCTGGGCGTGCGGATTGTGCCAGAAGCGGACGAGGCCAGCGTGATCGGCGATGTCGACAACGATCTCCTCGGCGAGGTGGACGATGTCGACGCGGAGGTTGTCGGGCAGGCTCGCGTCGGTGGCTACCTCGCTCGCCAACAAGCCGTAGAAGCGCGCTACCAGAGGATCGCAGCTTCTTGTCCGACATCGACGACTGGCCGATGTTGCGGTTGAAGTCGATGTGCTGCAGCACACCGTCAAGTGACCGGTTGCTGTGCTCCAAGTCTTCCAGCGCCTTGTTGAGGCCGCTGCCGACCGTCTTGTGAAGGTGGTCGCGGATCTGCTGCCAGCGGGCGCGCTGCGGGACGTAGAACGTGTTGTAGAAGGTCGTCGCCTCGGCTCGCTGCTCAGCCTCCGCTTGGGATCGGCCACGAGCCAACTGGTCGGCGATGACCTGTCGCTGCTCGGCCCCGAACTGGTCGGAAGCGTACTTCAGGAACAGCATCCCAAAGATGTACTCCTTGTACTCCGAGGCCTCCATGGAGCCGCGGAGCACGTCAGCGGCAGCGAACAGATGCCGTTCTAGCTGTGGCAACGTCAGGCGAGGCATCAGTCGGCTCGTCCTTCCTGGAACACGGCAGTCCCAGCATGCAAGACCAGGGTGGTCCAGGCGGAGCTACATGCTCTGAACCTATCGGCGAGCACCGACAGGTTGGCCTAGGCGAGCACTGCTCTGACGGAGTACCCGCCCACCATCGTCGCCGGCCACTGAGTCAAGCCGGTCACCCCCTCGTCGGAACCTTGTCCGGAGGTCGATAGCTGGCGTCGCGCCCAGACACCTGGGGCTTGGATCGAACGGGCATCAGGTCTGAGAGACCGACAGCTCGCGTAGCAGTTCTGAAGTCGCCTCGCCCACTCCTCCATCGGGGTCTACGAGCTCGATCTGCGCCCGTAGGCGAGCAGACAGGCGGGCGATCTCTTCGGAGTCACCCCTGGCAGCCGCCGCACGGATCGCGTCGCAATGGAGAATCTCCGAGCCAGGTTCGACGAGGAGTCCCCGGGCAGCGGCGTCCTGGGCCGCGCGAGCGTCTCCGCGACCGAGTTGGAGCACGGACAGCACATGGGCGACGTCGACGACAGCGCTGACCATCTCCTGGGTGTCCGCCTCGGCCCAGTTGTACGTCGTCGGGTCGATCCCGAGGAATGGGCGGGCGCGGACAAGCGATAGCGCGCGCGCCAGCAGGTCAGCTCCAACGGGACCGCTGGCGAGGCCCTCGCGGGCAAAGCGAAGGAAGTCGTGCCAGTCGCAACTGACCTCGGCACTCAGCCGATAGTCGCCGTGATCTCCCACCAGAGGGAGAAACGGTTGGCCGTCCGGGTCACTGCCGAGCCAATGACGCACGCGGGACACGAAGGAGTTCCGCATTTCCTTTGCGACCCGCCGACCGGGCCAGATGGCTTCATCGATCTCGTGCGCACTCGCGCCCGGGTGAAGAGCAAGGTAGGCGAGGAACTCCGTGGCTCGGGCACGCCGATTGCTCGACGCTCCTTTCAGCGCCCCCCCGATCTGGACTCGACCGAGGACATTCACTCGCGGGGCTTGACCTCCATCAAACGGCGTGCCGCCATCGCCCGAGACTCCTTCTGGCGGCGCGGGAAGTGCAGTTAGGACGAGCTGCGCAAGATTCTGGGTCGTGGCGACCTTGCTAGCGTCCTCCTGCTGATCGCTATCTGGCCTTGACGCCGACGTTTCATATCCAACGTCGCCCGACCTCAGCAACTTGATCAGAGCGCAGTAGTCGTCGATGTTCAGTCGAGGTAGGTCAAGGTTGATACTGAGCGGGTCAAGCCTCCCCCGACCATCAGAGTCGACCTTAAGATTCCAGCCGCCCTTTGCCCCTTCACCGGTGTCGATGACCGCGATGCCGGACCACGGTGCAGCATCGATCGGCGCAGATGCAACAAAGATCTCCGGGGCCCATGTGTCGTGGGCCATGCCACGAGACCGCGCATCATGGAGGTCAATGGCACCCGACTCGGCAAGGATCGCGGCGACGTTCGTTGTGCGCGCAGGAGCTCGATGCGCCACTTCCTGTTCTGAAGCGCATTGGACCCGACTGGCGTCGCTAACGTCGGCCAACTCGGTCAGTGATTCGGCGAGCACCAGGGTCGTCCCACCAGTAATGCTGCTGGTTGCCAGCTCCACGGCCAACGCACGAATCACTTCGCTAGCAATGTGGTCCTCCCCCGCCACGGTCAGCACTCCGGCGGCCTCAAGGTTGAGCAGCACGACGGCGTCATCGGTGACCCCAACCGTGACGAGTGCCGGGTAGGGGTCCGGGAGGTCACCATCGTTCCGGCCATCGGTGGGCTGGGATCGGTCCAGTCGCCAGGTCCCGTTTCCGACCGACACGAACGGGTCGACGGCATCGCCCGGGTCGTCAGTCAGCAGCTCGAGGTGAGCCGACGAGATCTTGACCGCCATCACCCTCGGCAAATCTGTGCCGTTCGTGCGGCAGTTGATCGCCAATGCACCGAATGCAGTTCTGAGGGTCTCAACCGTGACCGGGTCTTGCGCGGCGTGCAACTGTTGTTCGGCGATGGCTGCCCCTCGGTCGGGCAGCGCAATGCGCTCGCCGGGTTGACGCAGCCGCTGTTCGTGCCTCCTCCGGCGAGCCAATTCGGCGATGAGCCCAGCCGAGGCGAGCACCGTCATCCCGAGCGCCAGCTGATTCAACGGGAAGGACGAGTTGTCGAGGTCGTCCGCGCTCGTCGAGGCATCGATCGAATCGGCTGGTTCGTCCGCTCCCGCGCTGGGCGGGGACGGCTGAACTGTTGGACGCTCGGGTCTGTGCGGCACAGCCGGATCAGATGTTGGAGGGAAGACAGGAGATTTCGGTCCTGGCTGCGGCTGAGTGGTTTGGGCTGCTGAGTCGCTCGCTGGCAGTCGGAGGACCCATCCGGGGATGAGCACGTCGGGGTCGGCAAGGTGTCCGCCGACGTCCTGCGTTCGTCCTGCGTTGAGTTGGTAGATCTCGCGATACCGCCGCGGATCGCCGACGTGCTGTTCGGCGATTCCCCAGAGGGTGTCACCAGGTCGGACGGTGTAGTTGCTCTCCACTACGGGCGCCAGCTCATTCCCTGCAGCCGGTTCATGCACAACTCCCTGCCGGACACCGGTGGCATCGGGCGGCAACTGCAGTACCCACCCGGGGTAGACCCAGTGTGCATCGGTGAGGGTACGACCGTCTGGTTGGGCGCGACCGTAGTTGAGCTTCGCGATCTCGCGGTAGCGGCTGCCCGCACCGAGGTGCTGCTCGGCCAGTCCCCACAGCGTGTCGCCGCGACGGACTGTGACCGTTCCATGCGGCGTCGTTCGAGCTCGGGCGGCGAGCGCGGTCGGAGACGAGCTCGCGCTGAGGACCGTCTCAGCCTGGGCCCCCAGGGAAACCCCGTTCGGCGAACGCAGTACACGGGGAATCGGTTCGCCACCGCCCGGAGCCGCGTGCGTGCTTGTGAGGAAGGCTTCTGGAACCTCGTGGACCGTTGCGGGACTTGTGGGCAGCGGCTGAACGGTCAGAACCACCGCTGCCGCGGCGACGAGTGTCGAGGCGGCGCGCTGTGGGACACGGAGTAGTGGCAGTCGTGGGCTGGGCAAGCCTCGGGCGACAGCGACCGCTTCGACCGCGACGCTGACGGTGAAAGCGGCCCACGCCAGCCAGGCGACAACCGCCAGCGCCGTCAGGAATAGCTGGCCGTCGTCCGGTCCGGTGAGCGCGTCAGAGATCCCAGACCAACTCGGCAGCGCCAGCGATCTGACTGGCGAGACGAGAACAAGGAGGACAGGGATGCCCACCACGAGCGAGGTCAACAGCGCTAAGGCTCCGACGCCCCGGACGACGTCCGCGGCAGTGCGCCGGTGCGCGACCGGTGCAGGGTTAGTCGCAGTTCCGCTGCGCCGCTTGGAGTGGAGGGGACCGGGAATGTGGGTACTCATGTGTCGGCTCCCGTGACACCACGGACCAGTGTGACCTGGGCGTGGCCGTGCACGGTCATGGAGTTGATTCCGATGATTCCCAAGAAGATCGTCTCGGTTGTGGAGGTGACGGTGACGATGAGGGTGCGTCCGGCATCCGTGACGTTGACAGTTCCGTTGACGCCGTTTCGGATGAGGTAGTCCTGAGCTGCGGCAACGGCCGCGCGGGCATCGACAGTCGGAGCGTCACCGGTGATGGCCGCGGGGACGTTGATGGCTTGGCCACCGGCTCGGCCAGCTTCAGCGGCCAAGGTGTCAGCGCGCTGGACAGCTCGGACCTTCGCCCCGCCGTCAACAACGAGCCCAACCAGCGCAAGGAGGCCCACGACGGAGATGACAAGGAACAGCGTCACCGACCCCGAGTCTGACCGAGGCGGATGCGAAAGCGCGCCGACGGTGGTCATCGCGACCTGAACCTGTCGAGGGTGCTTTGCGTCTCCGACGTCAGAGTGCGGCTACCGGGCATACCGGGGACGCTGATGTCGCCCAGCTCGACCGTGCACGACACTCGGGCACTGACGTAGGCGGAGCTTCCGACCGGCACGGAGAATCCGGCGGAGTCGACGACCACAACGAGATCGGTGCAGTGCAAGTCCTGGCCGTTGAGGTTGTCCAGCGCCGCTTGGGTGGCTGCCTGACGTGCGGCTTCCGGCGACCTGGCGAGCGACGCTTCACGTGCGGCCGCGGCGGAGGCCTGTTCGACGGCTCCACCGGCGATCTCGATGCGCCCGGCGACGATGACCAGTCCGAGCAGGGCGAGGACTGCGGGGGCGAGGATGGTGAGTTCCAGGGTGATGCTGCCGGCGTCGCGGCGGGCTCGGCTTGTCGCGACGGTCATGGTGCGCCGTCCGTGGTGAAACGTTCGACTGACCCGACGGCGGACTGGGTGACCTCAAGGCCCGGTATCCCGGGCAGCACCGACAGTGCGCGACCGGAGACCTGGATGCGGACTGCGGTCGCCGTGCTGCCGGAGCTACTCACCGACGTCTGGGTCAGCGAGTCGCCGGCCTGCTGGTCGAGGAACGACTGGGCGCGACTGATCCCGGATGCTGAAGATGAGCAACAACAACGCCGGGGCCAAGATGGCGATCTCCAAACTCACCGAGCCGTCCTCGCGCGCCCGCCGAGGTCCAGGACCATCGCATCGCCGTCGGAGCATGTAAGGCTGCCAGCTACTTGATCTGGTCGGTTCGACGGGTTACCGCGACGGTAATGGCAGTGACCAGCAAGGTGGCGACCGCGACCAACCCAAGCGCGATGATCACCATCTCCAGAGTCGACACCCCACTGTCAGGTTCCGCTCCTCGCACCCGTTGTGCCACGCCGGTTCGGGCT
>JALOLM010000136.1 GCA_025455985.1 Candidatus Nanopelagicales bacterium
GCGGCACCGATGATGGCGTCCACGCCCTGCGACAGCTGACGGTCGACGGTCTGCGACGCAATGTTGGTCGAGGTGTCACCGGAGTCACCGACGACGCTCTCCACAGGTGCCCCATTGACACCACCGGCGTCATTGATCTCCTGGACGGCGAGGTCGACACCGGCGAACTCGGGCGGTCCGAGGAAGGCCAGTGAACCGGTCTGCGGCAGCAGGGTGCCGATCTTCAACGTGCCGTCGCCTGCGGCGGCGGAGGTGTCTGCGGACGGGCTTGCGGAGGAGTCGGAGGAGCCGGAATCGCTGCTGCAACCAGCCAGCGCCAAGCTCGCGGCACCTACAACCACAAGCGACCGCAGAATCAACGGTCGGGTCATTCTTACCCCTTTTGTGAGTTTTCCGGCACGACTGTCGCGCCGATTGCGCTTACTCTACGGACAAATGGCGGGAGCACAAACACCACCCGACGTATGTTGCACATCCGTGATAAGTCGGACTCCGCGGATCAGGCTTGCAAGGTGCGACGCGCGACCTCGGCCATGCTGATCCGCTGATCCATGGCTGCCTTTCGCAGCCAGGTGTAGGCCTCGGCCTCGGTCACCCCAAGCCGGTCCTGAACCACTCCCCTGGCCCGCTCGATGGTCTTGCGGTCGGCCAGACTCTGCTCGAGCTCACGGCTGCGCTGCTGCTCGGCCCGCAACTGCGAGTACCTCTGCCATGCCACCGTCAGCGCGGCCCGCAACTCCTCGGGTTTGAACGGCTTGACCAAATACCCCATGGCGCCTGCGGCAACGGCCCGCTGGATCAGTTCCGGCTGGCTGAAGGCGGTCAGCATGACGACCGCCGTCGAGCGCAGCTCAATGATCTGCGAGGCCGCCGCCAATCCATCCATGTCTGGCATCTTGATGTCCAGCAGAGCAAGGTCCGGTCGCAGCTCGTCGGCCTTCGCCACCGCCGACCGGCCATCGGCCACCGCTGCAACAACCTCCAAGCCGATCTCGCCGAGTGTCTCGACCAGATCCATGCGAATGAGCGCCTCGTCCTCGGCCACGAGGATCGTGAGCGGGTCCTGCATGCTCACCTCCGAACCGTTTGCTGCCAACCTGCGACGCTCAGCCTACGCAGCGTCGCTACCATGGACCACAGACGCCCTCGTAGACCAACTGGCAGAGTCACAGGTCTCAAAATCCTGCAAGTGTGGGTTCGAATCCCACCGAGGGCACCACCCGGTCTTGGACTGCCCGGACTCAGTCCAGAACCATCCGCGACTTGACCTCACGCACCCGCGCCAGTACCCCGTTGATGTACTTGCCGGAGTCATCGGTGGACAGTTCGTTGGCAAGTCCTACGGCTTCGGCCAGAGCGACGGCCTCTGGGACCTCGCTCCACAGCAACTCCCACGTGCCCACCCGCAGGATCGCTCGGTCCACTGCCGGCATCCGGTCCAAGGTCCAGCCTTGGGCATATGTGGACAGCGTCTCGTCGATCTGCGCCTGACGGGCTCCGACACCGCGCACGATCTGCGTCGTGTACGGGTTCACCGGCGCCTGCATGCGCGCGTCGAGAGACTCGAGCGCCTCGTCGACGGTACTGCCGCGCAGGTCACTTTCATAGAGGACCTCGACGGCGCGCCGCCGGGCCTTACCGCGGGCGGACACTAACCGTTCACACGGCCCAGGTACGACCCGTCACGGGTGTCGACCTTGATCTTCTCGCCGGTCTCGAGGAACAACGGCACCTGCACCTCGGCGCCGGTCTCGAGCCGGGCCGGCTTCGTGCCACCGGTGGACCGGTCGCCCTGCAAACCGGGCTCGGTGTACTCCACGACAAGCTCGACACTCGCGGGCAACTCGACGTACAGCGGGGTCCCGTCGTGGATGGCGACGATCGCCTCCTGGTTCTCCAACAGGTACTTCACACCGTCGCCAACCACCGCCGCGGACACAGGGATCTGGTCGTAGGTGGTCGCGTCCATGAAGATGAAGTCGTCACCGTCGTTGTACAGGTAGCTCATCGCCCGCTTGTCGACGCTGGCCGTCTCCACCTTGACCCCGGCGTTGAAGGTGCGGTCGACCACCTTGCCCGACAGCACGTTCTTCAACTTGGTGCGCACGAAGGCGCCGCCCTTGCCGGGCTTCACGTGCTGGAACTCCACCACGGACCACAACTGTCCGTCAATGTTGAGCACCAAGCCGTTCTTGAGGTCGTTGGTCGTCGCCACGTCGTGTGTCTTCCTATCCGACCCTCGCGAGGCCGCGAGGGAAACTTGTGAGGACCTCCACGTGGTCGTCATGGACGATCACGGTGTCCTCGATGCGCACCCCGCCCCGTCCGGGCAGGTACACGCCAGGTTCCACGGTCACAGGAACCCCTGCCTCCACTGTATGTGCGGAGTTCGGGCCCAGGAACGGCGCCTCGTGGATCTCCAGGCCGACACCGTGTCCGAGGCCGTGGTCGTAGTACTGCCCGAAGCCGGCGTTCTCGATCACCTTCCGGGCTATCGCATCGACCTCTTGCCCCACACACCCGGGCACGAGCGCGTCGGCCCCCGCCTGCTGCGCGCGGGCCACCACAGCGTGGATCTCCATCTGCCAGTCGGCTGGGTCTGCGGCCACGACAAAAGTCCTCGTGCAGTCGGCGTGGTACCCGGCGTACTTGGCGCCGAAGTCGATCTTGAGCAGGTCCCCGGCGGCGATCTGGCGCTGCGTGGGCTGATGGTGCGGCACCGCGCTGTTCGGCCCCGATGCCACGATGCTGTCGAAGGCCCGGTCCCCCGCCCCTTCCAAGCCCATGTGCAGTTCCAGGCGGCGAGCGATCTCCAACTCCGTCATTCCTGTGGAGATCTCGTCCAGAAGTCGCTCCAGGGCTCGTGTGCTGATCGCACACGCTTCCCGCAGTGCAGCCACTTCAGCGGGCTGCTTGATCCGCCGGAGCCCCGAGACATCGACGTCCACCGCCTCGAGTCCGACCTCGGGCACCTCGGCGGCGGCCCGGCGCCATTGTTGGACAGTCAAAGTCGCGGCGTCGAAGCCCACCTCGCGCACACCCTTGCCGCCCGCAGCCCGCAGCAGTTCGGGCAGTAGTTGGCGGGTCACGATCAGTTCCACACCGGGACTCTCCGCGCCCGCCTGGACGACGTACCGGCCATCAGTGGCGAGGTACTCAGAATCGCTCAGCACCAGCAGCGCGGCGTTGGATCCCGAGAAACCGCTGAGGTACTGCACATCGGGCAGATGAGTGACGACCAACGCTACACACTGCGCAACGGCCATCCGTTCCCGCAGCGCGTCCCGGCGTCCCGCGAAGTCCATCATGAGGCGACCAGAGCGGCCAGGGCATCCACGGCCAACAGGTAACTGTCGACGCCGAACCCCGCGATGGTGCCAGTAGCGACCCCAGCGATCACGGAGGTGTGGCGGAACTCCTCACGCGCGGCTGGGTTCGAGATGTGCACCTCGATCAAAGGTCCCTGCAGCTGGGCGGCAGCGTCGCGCACCCCGTAGCTGTAGTGCGTGAACGCTGCAGGGTTGAGGATCACCGGGAGCGAGTCGTCGGCGGCCTCGTGCAGCCAGCCGATGAGTTCGGCCTCGCTGTCGGTCTGCCGGACATCCGCAGTGAATCCCCGCTGTGCGCCATGCTCCACGATGCGCGCCACCAGCTGGTCGTAGGTGGTCGCGCCGTAGATATCGGGTTCGCGGCTACCGAGCCGGGCGATGTTCGGTCCGTTGAGGACGAGGATCCTCACGTCTGCACCTGCGCATAGGCCGCTGCAACAAGGCTCGGGTCCGGCCCAACGAGCATCTCTGGTTTCGCCACACCGGACAGTATGACGAATCGCAAGGTGTCAGCGCGGGTCTTCTTGTCACGCTTCATCGCATCAAGCAGCCTCGGGAACTGTCCGTTGTAGGAGATCGGCAGCCCCACCGAGGCCAGGACGTCGCGGTGCAGGTCCACCGTTTCGTCGTCGAGCCGCCCCACCAGTCGCGCCAGTTCGGCGACGTACACCATGCCCACCGAGATCGCCGGGCCGTGTCGCCATCGGTAGCGCTCGTTGAGTTCTATGGCATGTCCCAAGGTGTGTCCGTAGTTCAGCACCTCCCGGCCCAGCCCTCCCGGCCGGTCCTCCCGGAAGTCCACGGACACCACATCGGCCTTGACCTGGATCGACCGGATGATCGCCTCGTGCAGGCCAGGACAGTCCGGGTCCAGGAACGCCGCGGGATCCTCGGCCACCAACTCCAGGATGCGTGGGTCGGCGATGAATCCGCACTTGATGACTTCGGCCAGACCGGAGATGATCTCGGCTCGCGGGAGCCCGCGCAGCGTGTCCAGATCGCACACCACGGCAGCAGGCTCGTGGAAAGCACCGACGAGGTTCTTGCCGCTGGCAGTGTTGATCCCCGTCTTCCCACCGACCGCCGCATCGACCATCCCCAGCAGGGTCGTCGGCACCTGGACGATCTGCACGCCGCGCAGCCACGTCGCGGCCACGAAGCCGGCCAGGTCGGTGGTCGTACCACCTCCGACCGCCACGATGGCATCCGACCGGGTGAACCCGTTGTCGCCGAGCACCGACCAGCAGTAGTTCAGGACTTCGACCGTCTTGGCGTCCTCGGCGTCGGGAACCTCGATGGAGATCGCGTTCAGATCCCGTGCCAGGTCCGCGCGGACCTGCTCACCGGTGGCACGCAAAGCCCGGGGGTGGATCACGGCGACCCGTGCGGCGGCCGCGGGGATACTCGATACGACCAGCTCGAAGAGCCCATGTCCGACATGGACCGGGTAGGGCCGAGCCCCGGCCACCTCAATGGTCGTCACGTTCGGTCTCCCATCCGACGATCTCCTCAGCGACCGACTCCACAATGCGGCCGTCGGTCTTCACGACGAGGTCGGCTACCTGCGAATAGACCTCGGCGCGGGCCTTGAGCATCTCGTGCAACTGCCCGCGCACGTTTCCCAAGGACAACGGCCGCGCCCCGGACAACCCCGTGCGTCGTGCTGTGTCGGGCAGGCCGACCTCAAGCCATACAACCGGAACCAATCGCAGTGCCTCGGCCACGTCACCGTGCACGGCCCCGCTACCCACCGCGACCACCACACCCGCGGTGCCCAAAGCCTCCAGCACGATCTGCTGCTCGGCCTTGCGGAACGACGCTTCATCGTCGATCACTGCCTCGCCGACAGTTGTGCCGGTCATCGCCTGGTACTGCTCATCGCTGTCCACGAACCCACACTCCCAGCGTTGCGCGACAGCCCTGCCGATCGAGGTCTTGCCTGACCCGGGTGCGCCCACCAGCGCGAGCCGGGCGGTCAACGCAGTGTGTCCAGGTACGAGCGCAGGTTGCGCGACACCTCCGTGAGCGAGTCGCCGCCGGTCTTCTCCAGCAGCGCGTCGGCCAGAACCAGCGCCACCATCGCCTCAGCGATCACCGCCGCCGCCGGAACCGCGCAGGCATCCGAGCGCTGGTTGATGGCAGTGGCCGGCTCGCCGGTCGCCACGTCGATCGTGCGCAGCGCGCGCGGCACCGTGGAGATCGGCTTCATCGCCGCCCGCACCCGGAGGGGCTCACCGGTGGACATGCCACCCTCAGTTCCTCCGGAGTGGCCGGTCTGTCGGGTGACATGGCCATCGACTAGCAGGATCTCGTCCTGCGCCTGCGATCCGCGCATCGCGGCAAGGTCGAAGCCGTCGCCGAACTCCACACCTTTGATCGCTTGGATCCCCATGAGCGCCGCCGCGATCCTGGCGTCCAGTTTGCGGTCGGCATGCACGTAACTTCCCAGCCCAGGCGGCAAACCCTCGGCGACTACCTCGACCACACCTCCAAGAGTGTCGGCTTCGGACTTGGCGGCGTCGATCTCGGCCACCATGGCCTGACCGACAGCGGGCGAGGCGCAGCGCACTGGGTCTTCATCGATGCGTGCCAGATCGGCGTAGGACGGTGTGGGTCCACTGCTGGCCACCGTGCCGATCCGCACGACGTGACTGAAAACCTGGACTCCAGCTGCCTGTTGCAGAAAGGCCTTGGCCACAGCGCCCAGGGCCACTCTGGCAGCGGTCTCGCGCGCACTGGCACGCTCGAGCACCGGCCGGGCGTCGTCGAAACCGTACTTCTGCATGCCGACAAGATCTGCGTGTCCGGGCCGGGGGCGGGTCAGCGGCGCGTTGCGCGCGAGTTTGCCCAGCACCTCGGCGTCGACCGGATCGGCCGACATGACCTGCTCCCACTTGGGCCACTCTGAGTTGCCGACCTCGATGGCGATCGGACCGCCTTGGGTATGGCCGTGTCGGATCCCAGCCAGCAGACGCACAGCGTCCGCCTCGAACTTCTGACGAGCAACCGTACCCGAGCCGCCGACGGGCGAGGGCGTCGGCTACATCGCTGGTGCTGATCCGCACGCCTGCGGGGACACCTTCCACAATCGCCGTGAGTACCGGGCCGTGGGACTCACCCGCGGTCAACCACCTGAGCATGTGCTCATCGTGTCATGCCCCGCCGGGGCCGCCATTGGCGGAATACGCCTTGATCGGCGGGTCAAGAACTGAACCTCAGCTCCGTTCCGGTCAGAGCCGTTGCGGCTCACCTCGACAGACACTGACTCGCACTTTCGAGTCGGGAGTGCCGAACCAGCCGCAGGCTCCGGCCAGCGGGGCGATGTAGGTCACGCCCTCCGGTCCGGGCACGTTCATGTACAGCGTCGTGCGCTCGCCATCGATCTTGACCACGGCTTCGAACTCCGAGGTCTTGATCACGACGACCTTCGGGCCGTCGCCCACAGTGACCGACTCAGGTTCGTCCGTCGCTGGGTCGCTGTCCGCACTGTTGTCCGGGGCGTTGTCGTCGGACGTGCCCCCGGTGGATGTGTCCGGTGCGGTGGAGGCCGGCTCGTCGTTCGAGTAACTACCGGTGGAGTCCGTGGACGACGACGAAGATGACGATGACGAAGTGGAGTCGCTGCTCTCGGACGACGAATCCGCGGTCGATGATGCTTGATCGGTCTCGGTCCCCTCCAGCGCGACGAAGGGGTTGACGCCAGAGCCAGTCCGGCCGTACCGGACCACTGTCCGCTGCGGACCCGAGAGTTCCTCGACCGTCACCGATGGGGTGGGCGCGGCTTGGTGCGGGACAGGCTCTCCTGCCGACTCGGCCTCACCGCCGGAGGAGAGCAGCAGGTAGAGCCCCGCGAGGGCCCCGAAGCACAGTGCCACCACCAGCATGATCACGGCCCGCCGGTTCTCCTGCAGGTACTCGGACATGTCCTCACCCGCCCTTCACGCTGGCTGGCAGGTTCAGCGTGTCGCCGTTCAGGACGAACACCCGCGCCTGCATGGTGAACACCAGCGGCAGTTCGGTGTCGCCGTCGCTTTGCCGGTTGATGTCCAACGTCGTGATCAGGAAGGCCCGCTGCTGCTGCTCGAGCCGCTGCGTGAGACGGCGCACCGCACCGTACGTCCCCTCCCCGGTGAGGCTGAGCGGAACGTAGGCGACGCCGATGTTCTTCGGGGCGACCCCCTGGCCCAGATTGCTCGACGACGGCGCAGGAGCGGGTGCGGCCGCTGCGGGTTGCTCTTGGTTCTGTCCATCCGTTGACGTGGGCGAGGGGCTCGGCTCCACGACCTCGAACAAGGTGATCTGACCGGGCTGCAGAGAGTCGAGTTCGACCCCTTCGGCGCGGGCCTCGGCCTGGATGGTGCGCATGAGCTTCGGCACGTTGACGTCCTTGGGGATCTTCGCCCTGATCCGCTCGAGCGCCCGAATCTGCTCCTGCAGGTCTTTCTCCTGCTGCGCGAGCTGCCGGGTCTGGGCAATCACCCGGTCGGTCTGTTCCTGGGTCTGCTGGATCTCTGCGCGCACGGCAGCAACGTTCTGGAAGACCGGGCGGACTGCGAACATGTAGCCCAGCAGCGCGACGATCAGCACGACCACCACGCCACCGATGGTCCAGAAACGCGGGCTGCTCTTCATTCGGTCTCCTCGACATATCGCCCGGAGAGCGCCTGATCGGTCAACTCAGCGGTGTTGGAGAAGGTGTACGTCCCGGCCTCGGAGTCCCGCGAAACATCGGTCAGGATCACGTTGGCGTAGTCGGGCTGACTGCGCAGGGTGTCGATCCACGCCGAAACGTCGGTGAAAGCGCGCGCCTCGCCTGAGAACGCCACGGTCCCGACCGGCGGGATGGCTGGCTCGGTCGCAGTCGTCCCGGCGCTCGGGGTCTCGCTCTCACCACCGACCAGAATGGACACCGATGTCAAGGACACGTTCGGGGGGATGATGAAGCCGAGATCGGTGATCAGGCGTGCGACCAGCACTTCGGTACCCATCGCCTGTGCCAACTCGGCCCGGGCTGCGTCCACTGCTGCGTAGACCACCGGGACGTCGCGGTACTTCGCCTTCTCGGCCTCCGCGACAGTCAGACTCGCCTGCACTGAACTCAGTTCGTTCTGGGCGGTCCTCAGTTCGATGCGGCCGAACAACGACATCGCGGCGACCAGCACCAGTACGAGCACGATGGCGATGGCGGTGCGTCGCTTGGCCATGTCCACAGCCCGGCGTCGCATGACCGACGGCGGGATGAGTTCCGGGACCGGGAACGACTTCTTGGGGAGCAGGCCAGCCAGGCCGTCCATAGTGGCCACACGCACGACCGGCTCGGTCTCCGCCGATGGTGGATCCGATGGCGTCGGGTCGTTGTAGTACGTGGTCATGACGCCTCCAGGCCCAACGAGACCGCGGGCACACACGCAGGACTCGCAGCGGCGACAAAGCCTTCGGGCGACAGCGACTTCGCCGGGCGCACCCCGTGCGGGCCGGCCACGTCCACCGGCACGTGCAGCACCGACGCCAGGATGGGTGCCAGACCGAGCATCGACGCCGCGCCGCCCACCAGGTACGCCTTGGTCAGCCTGGACCCCTCGCTAGTGGAGTAGAACCCGACAGACGTCCTGATTTCGGTGACGAGCTCCGACAGCGCAGACCGCACTGCGTTCTCCGTGGCTGCCTGGTCGGTCGGGCTCATCGTCGACCACATGGTCGGCAGGGCGCACTTCCACTGCTCGGCGTCCGCTTCGCTGATCCCCAGGTCCTCAGCCAGGGCCTGCGTTGTCTCGCGTCCACCCCGACCCAGGATCCGCACGAAGCGCGGCTGACCCTTTTCGTGAATGGTCACACTGGTCATCGAGTAGCCCACGTCGACCACCGCTTCAGGCCCGGGCGCCAATGGATCCGCCACTGCGCCCAGACTGGCCAGCGGCGTCAGAGTCACCGACACCACCTGCAGGCCGGCGCCCTCGACGGCATCGACCAGTCTGAGGATCCCCTCCTCCTCGGCGGCCACCAACAGGCCACGCACCATGTGCGAGCCGTCCTCGTCCACGACGTCCTCATATGCCATGAAGTCCAGAACACAGTCGTCCACCGGCATGGGCAGCAGATCCGCTGCAAGCAACGGCAGCGCCTTCTTGAACTCCTTGGGCGGCACCCAGGGCAGATCGACCTGCCGGGCGACCATCCGTTGACCCATCACGCCCAGCCGCACCTGCCGACGTCGGGGTTTGGCTGATTTGACGACCTGGCGCACGCTGGAACGCAGCGAGTCGGGATCGATGACTTCACCGTCGACGACCGCACCCGGCGCGAGACCGGCTTGTGCGATGTTCTCGAGGACCGGACCCGACCGGGACCGGGAAACCACAGCAAGGCGCACGGCGGAAGAACCCA
>JALOLM010000466.1 GCA_025455985.1 Candidatus Nanopelagicales bacterium
TCGCTGGTTTGGAGACTTCGCAATCCCCATACTGCCCACCAGCAGGGCATTTCCGCTGTCACGACCCGATCAACCCACCCCGCGCCCCGGTGGATTCAGGCTTACGCGAGGAACGCGATGAGGTCCGCACCCGCCTTACGAACATGACACGGGATCTCAAGTCCCTCTTCACGTCATCGGTGGGCTCGAATGCCGATGACGAGCACGACCCCGAAGGTCAGACCATCGCCTACGAACGGGCACAATTGTCGGCGCTCATCCAGGGGGCGAGGAGCATCTCGCCCGCATCGAGGCCGCCACTGTTCGACTGCAACAGGGCGGTTACGGGATCTGTGAGGTGTGCCACCAGCCAATCCCAGCCGCACGGCTAGAGGCAAGGCCAACCGCACGAACCTGCGTTCGGCACGTCGCGCCCGTAAGACGTTGATCGGGACTGTTCAAGGGGACAGCGATCGCGCGTCTGTCCAAAATCGCGCGTCTGTCCAAAGAAGCCGGCTCTCCCATGGTCGGCTCGGCAAGGGCCCCACACATGTTCGAGCGCGTGGCCGCGGCGCTGGCTCACGGTCACCCTCATGAGGGCCAGGTCGACACCCGCGTCCTTCCGCGAGTCGCGCGCCTTGGGTGGGGTGGTCCGGGTAGACTGATTGACTAGTTGCGACCCGGCAGCGCGGCCTCGATGCGGT
This sequence comes from Candidatus Nanopelagicales bacterium, assembly GCA_025455985.1. Taxonomy (GTDB): domain Bacteria; phylum Actinomycetota; class Actinomycetes; order S36-B12; family UBA10799; genus JADKAV01. Next base: position 684 of record JALOLM010000466.1, read on the forward strand.
CAGCAGTGCCGGCGATCGGTCCCTCGCGAGCGACGAACCGGAACCGGCGCACCTGGCGGACCTGCGGGCCGGTCAGCGCGAACGGCACGGGGTAGTACAGCGGCACACCCTCGGCACGAGCCGAGATCATGGAGGTGACGTTGCTGCCGATCACGACCGCCGCAGCCCGGTTCTGGCGGATCATCCGCCTCTCGACCGCGACGCGCGCGGCGACCAGCTCGCGTGTGAAGGGACTGCGGATCGCCTTGCCCTGGTTGAAGTCGATCGCTCGCTGGCGCTCCTGCGCCAACCACGAGGGTGAGCACGGGTGGTACTCGAAGCCGGCCTTGCTGATCAAGTGCACGAAGTCGTCCTCGTAGCCCATGAGCACCGCCCGATGGGCGGGGTCGAGTGCCCGGGCGACCTCGATCATGCGCGTGGCCACTGCGAGGTTGAAGGTAGCGGGGCAGAACAGCACACCGGCCACAGTTCCAGTCAATCAGGCTCCGGAAGTCGATGGACGCATCTCCGGGATGGGAGCAGCAGCTGCTCGCCCAAGGCCCGGGCGTGCGATCGCCCATGGCGGGCAGCACGAAGCCGGGGGTCGCGACGAGCCCTCGCTGACCGGCCCTAGCCCCGGTGACTCATGAGGGGTTGGGGATGGCTCCGGCTGTGTCCATGACGCTGGCTCGCGCTGTTGGGTCCGTGGAACCTCGACGACGGTCGCTTACGTCCGGGTCGCGCGCGACCCCGCGCTTCGTCTCTTGGCGGCAAGGTCCGGAGGCGTCCGCGACCACCCGACAGTGGTCGACGGACGCCTCTATCCACCACCCCAAGGACGAGGAACGGCTTAAGGTACTTGACCCTGACCGGGAGAACTGGGCCCGTGACCCCTTGCGCCGCCGATCGCCGCTACGTTGGATGTCAGCTTCCGCGGGGGTCATGGCTGTCGACGAGCCACTGGCGGACTGCCTGGACGTAGCGTTCGGGTGCCTCGACGGGAAGCAGGTGGCCCACGTCATCGATGGGTCGGGGTGTCCAGCCCGGCCGCCGGGCGTGCTGGCGCAGCGACGTGGCGTCGACCAGCGGATCGGCTGTTCCCCACAGAACAAGCACCGGCACCCGCACCGCATCCAGTGCCTGGTTCGTCGACTTCTGGGTGATGAACATGGACTTGGTGATCGACGCGAACGCCGTGGCCGTTCCCGAGAGCCGGTCCGGGTGCTCGCGGGCCGCGTCGAGGCCCTCGACCCACAGGTCGACCTGGGCGGGTGAGACCCGGCTCGGGTCTCCGCCGACCATGTTGGCGCGGCCAGGCATCGGTGATCGCGGTTCGCTTGGCGTCCAGGATGCGCCGGCCCGCCAGTCGCAGCACCGTCCGTGTCGTGGGCGGGCCGGCTGCGACGGCAAGGCGTCCCAGCGTCTGCCACCCGAGCGACTCGACTCGCGAGGTCAGACGCCACGGCAGCGCCGGGGCCACCAGGACGACTCCCCGAACCGTGTCGGGCATGAGCCCCGCGGCCAGCGCCGCCACCAGGCCACCCATCGACCAGCCATGCAGCACCACCTGGCCCTCGAGGCGGAGCTGTCGGACGAAGACCGACACGAAGCGCGCGTCGAGGTCCGGGCGGGGCCCGCGCCGATACGGGGCCCCGGTGTGGCCGGCAATCGTGCCCGGCAGGTCGACGGAGATCACCGGCCCGAGTTGTCTCAGGTGCGCAACGAGGTCGATCCACATGCTCGCGCTACCGGTCATCGGGGGCACGAGCAGATGCGCCGGCGAGCCGGGCGGCGCGCCCGCAACGGGCTCCGCTCGGACGTAGTGCGCCGGCACGCCGCACACGCTCGTCGACACGCTGGCCAACCCCGCCCACTGCGGCGACCGGACGCCCCAGTCCTCGTATCTCACGCTGACCCCCTCCGTTTCCCCAGACCGTCGCAGTCGATGGAGGTCCCGGCAGCATCCACCCACGCCGACAACCCGGTCAACCCTCACGTAGGCGAGCACGGGCCCACGGCGGTGACCAGCTTGCAGCCCGAGTGTCATCGATGAATGTCAGCGTATGCTGACATTCATGAGGACATCTCTCGGACCCGAGGACGGCGAACACATCATCACGGAGCTGCGCACAGTCGCGCAGGACAAACGTGACATCGCCCGCCGCGAGGAAGTCGCCGTGCGCAGG
>JALOLM010000137.1 GCA_025455985.1 Candidatus Nanopelagicales bacterium
CGGCAACCCAGCCAGCACCGGCTCTCCGCAGGTGAGCATGTCCGCCGATGGGACCCGTGCGGCGGTGGTCTGGGACCAGGACTCCGAGACCCATGCCCGGGTGTGGAACAACTCGGCGCTGTCGGACAGTCAGATACTCGCCAACGGAGCGGACTCGCTGGTTGTGCAGATGGCTGCTGACGGGACCACCGCGCACACGGTCTGGCGCGGCACCGGCAACGAGACCTACTGGAGCCGGCTGACAGGCAACATCTGGTCGGCAGGTGTCAGCATCTCCGGCCCGAACACCGAACAGCCTGACGTCTCCGTATCGGACAGTGGTCAGGCGATGGCCGCCTGGGATGCCGACAGCGGTCTTCAAGCCCGGTTCTGGGACGGCAGCGCGTGGGGGAACGTGGCCACGATGGGGAGCACTTCGATCCACCAGCCCTCGGTGTCTTTGACCTCTGACGGCACCCACGCGGCCACCGGGTGGTACGACTCAAGCGGGGCCAACTACATCGTGAACACCGCCTTGTGGAGCGACGGGCAGTGGGCTGCCCCGCAGGCTCTCTCCGCGCCCGGAGGCAACGCCACGCAGCCCGTCGTCGCCGTAGCCGGAACCGCGCCAGTCGGCTTCGCGGCCTGGCGACGCAAGGACCCCGGATTCGACGTGGTTCAAGTCTCGAACCTCCTCGCCTCACCCTCGGCACCGCTGGCGCCAGTGGCCAGCGCCGGCACCAACCGGGCGACCGTGTCCTGGCAGCCGCCGGCGTCGTCCGGGAACTCCCCCATCACCGGCTACACCGTGACTGCAGCGCCCGGCGGGGCGACCTGCGCCTCCTCCACCACGACCTGTGACGTGCCCGGCCTGACCGACGGCACCTCGTACACGTTCACAGTGACGGCGACGAACGCGGTCGGTGTCTCCCCGCCGTCAGTGGCGTCGAATGCAGTGACCCCGCTGCCGGAGAAGCCGGGCAAAGTCAAGAAGGTCAAGGTGAAGCCCACGAAGGCCACCAAGGTCAAGGTCACCTGGAAGAAGGCCACCCGTGCCACCTCTTACCAGGTCAAACTCTCCAAGCCCGGCGGAAAGAAGTTCCCCGGGGCCTGGCGAAGCACGAAGAAGCGGACCATGACGTTGAAGGTCAAGACGGGCAAGAAGTACGCCGTGAAGGTTCGCGGCCGAAACCTCGGCGGGACGGGACCGGTCGTCAAGACGCGTTTCCGCACCTGACGCCCGGCGGCCACGCGTCAGCGGGCGAACTGCTCCAGGTACTTGCGCATGGTCGTGGGCACCGGCGTGGGCCGCCCCTCGTCGTCGATGCAGACGATCACCGTCCGGGCGCGCGCGTACACCACCTCGCCGCCGATCACCTCATGACCGAACGTGAACGAGGTCGTGCCGATGCGGTCGATCCAGGTGGGCACCTCGACCGGCTCGCGCTGGTACGGCATCGGCTTGCGGTAGTCGACCTCGTGGCGGGCGACCAACAGCCCGGCCTCCCGCGGCACTCCGGCCGCAGCTGCCTCGGAGAGGAACTCGATGCGGGCCTGTTCCAGATACCGCAGGTACTCGGAGTTGTTGATGTGCCCGAGCGCGTCCATGTCGGACCAGCGCAACGCGACCCGCGCCACGAAACTCATCCCCGCGTCAGCTTCCGGTAGGTGGCCCGGTGCGGGCGCGCCGCCTCAGGTCCGAGCCGTTCGACCTTGTTGCGCTCGTAACCCTCGAAGTTGCCCTCGAACCAGAACCACTGCGAGTCGCCCTCGTAGGCCAAGATGTGCGTGGCCACCCGGTCGAGGAACCAGCGGTCGTGGCTGGTGATCACAGCGCAGCCGGGGAAGTCCAACAGTGCGTTCTCCAGGCTGGCCAAGGTCTCCACGTCGAGGTCGTTGGTCGGCTCGTCGAGCAGCAGCACGTTCCCGCCCATCTTCAGCGTCAGGGCCAGGTTCAACCGGTTGCGCTCGCCGCCGGACAGGACCTTGGCCGGCTTCTGCTGGTCCGGGCCTTTGAAGCCGAAGGCCGAGACGTACGCTCGCGAGGGCATCTCCACCTTGCCGACGTTGATGTAGTCGAGCCCGTCGGACACGACCTCCCATACGGTCTTGGTGGCATCGAGACCCGCTCGGCTCTGGTCGACATAGGACAAGAGCACGGTGTCCCCCACCCGCAACGTGCCGGCGTCCGGCGTCTCGTCACTGACGCCACCCGCCGCGTTGACGATCATCTTGAACAGGGTCGTCTTACCGACACCGTTGGGCCCGATGACACCGACGATGCCGTTGCGCGGCAGGTCGAAACTCAGATCATCCATGAGCAGCCGGTCGCCGAAGCCCTTCTCCAGGTGCTCGGCCACCACAACGACGTTGCCCAGCCGCGGGCCCGGCGGGATCTGGATCTCTTCGAAGTCGAGCTTGCGGGTGCGGTCGGCTTCTGCGGCCATCTCCTCGTAACGGGCCAGACGCGACTTGGACTTGGCCTGCCGCGCCTTCGGGTTGGACCGCACCCAGTCGAGCTCATCGGTCAAGCGCTTGCGCAGTTTCGCGTCCTTGGCCCCCTCAACCTTCAACCGCGACGCCTTCGTCTCCAGGTATGTGGAGTAGTTGCCCTCGTAGGGGTAGCAGCGGCCCCGGTCCATCTCCAAGATCCACTGTGCGACGTTGTCCAGGAAGTACCGGTCGTGAGTGATCGCCACCACTGTGCCGGCGTACTTCTCCAAGTGTTGCTCGAGCCACTGCACACTCTCGGCGTCGAGGTGGTTGGTGGGCTCGTCGAGAAGCAGCAGATCGGGGGCACGCAACAACAGCGCACACAGGGCCACGCGGCGGCGCTCACCACCGGACAGCACGGTCACATCCGCATCGCCGGGAGGGCACCGCAACGCATCCATGGCCTGTTCGAGCTGCGCATCGAGGTCCCACGCGTTGCGCCGGTCGAGTTCCTCCTGCAAGGTGCCCATCTCAGCAAGCAACTTGTCGTAGTCGGCCTCCGGATCAGCCAGTTCCTCGGAGATCGCATTGAACCGCGCGAGCAGGCCCTTGGTCTGCGCGACTCCCAGCTCGACGTTCTCCAGAACGTTCTTCGTCTCGTCGAGTTCGGGCTCCTGCGCCAGCATTCCCACCGTGTAACCCGGGGAGAGCATGGCGTCGCCGTTGGAGACGGTCTCCACTCCCGCCATGATCTTCAGCAGTGTCGACTTACCGGCGCCGTTCGGGCCGACGACGCCGATCTTGGCGCCCGGCAGGAACGACAGCGTCACATCGTCGAGGATCAACTTGTCGCCGTGCGCCTTGCGCGCTTTGCGAAGGGTGTAAATGAACTCAGCCACTCGTCAAGGGTAGTTGGGCCGTGAGTCAGGCCGCCCGTGGGTTCACGCTGACTCGGTTGAGGTCCAAGCCCACCGACATGGCGTCCACCTCCACCCGGGTCACGCGATGCTCAGGGTCGCGCTTGACCCGCAAGCGCCCGGTGACGATGACCGGATCGCCGCGACGCAGGCTCGCTGCGACGTTCTCAGCCAGTCGACGCCAACAGGTAACGGCCACGAACGTTGGCTCACCGTCGATCCAGGTGTTGCGGGTGCGGTCCCAGCGGCGCGGACGCACGGCCAGCCGGAAGCGCGCCAACTTGGCGCCAGATTCCGTAGTGGTCGTCGCCACATCAGAGGCCAGAGTTCCGATCAGGGTCAGGCTGTTCTGCTCCATGGAAGTGAGCATGGTCCCGGGGTGCGACAAGCGTCCCGGTCGCGATGGAATCTGTGGACAGCTTCTGCCGCCCATCCACAGTCACTCGGCGGCGGGCTGTGCGTGGATCTCGTCGTGGAACTCACAGAAAGCCGCGTACGCCCGGGGCGCGTAGATCGAGGCAGGTCCCCCACCCATCAGCAAGGTGACCCCGATCGCCTCGGCCGCCTCCTCACAACTGGCACCGTGCTTGGCTGCCGCTCGGGCGTGGGAGGCGATACAACCGTCGCACTGGGTGTTGACCGCGATGGCAAGAGCGATCAGTTCCTTGATCTTCGGGTCGAGCACTCCGTCGGCGAATGCGGCGCCATGTAGAGCGGCGAACCCCTTGTAGACATCGGGGATCATCTTGCGCAGATCCCTGGTCTGGGGCCGCAGGTCGTCGAGGACGTTCTGTCCGTAGTGCATCTGTTCCTCCATCATCCGGTGCTTGCCCCATCATACCCCCTGGGGTATATTTCTAGGAGTCAACACATACCCCACGGGGTATATGACCCGGGGAGCCACATTGACAGCCAAACCAGCGGTGCATATCGCCGTTGAAGACACGGCCGCAATCCTCAACCGTCTGCGTCGCGCCGAAGGACAGCTCGGTGCCGTCATCCGGATGCTGGAGGACGGCCGCGACTGCCGCGAGGTGGTCCATCAGATCGCAGCGGTGTCCAAGGCGCTGGACAAGGCCGGATTCGCTGTCGTCGCGAGCAGCCTGCGCGAGTGCGCCACCCACCCCGACCCTGACGCCACCGCCGACCTCGAACGCCTCTTGATGACCCTCGCCTGACCCCTGAAAGGAACACCACGTGATCGACCAGATCTCCGTCACCGACCTCAAGGCACTTCTCGACGCAGGACCCGCGCGCATGATCGACGTGCGTGAGAAGTGGGAGTTCGACGCGGGGCATGTCCCCGGCGCCGAATGGATTCCCATGTCACTTGTCCCGCTGCGCAAGGACGAGTTCACCGGCGGCGCGCCGGCATACATCCTGTGCCGCACCGGCAACCGCTCCGGCCAAGTTGTGATGTGGCTGGCTCATCAGGGCATTCAGAGCATCAACGTCCACGGTGGAACAGAGGACTGGATCCGCCACGGCTACCCCATCGCGAAGTCCACCGAAAGGATGCACCAGTCATGACCCGTCCCGAGATCGTCATCATCGACACCCCCGACCTCGGGGACCGCTCCTACGTCGTCGGTCACGAAGGCACGGCGGTCGTCGTCGACCCGCAACGCGACATCGACCGTGTCTACGCGGCCCTCGCCGGACGCAGTTGGACCGTCACGCACGTGATCGAAACGCACGTGCACAACGACTACGTGTCGGGCGGCCTGGTCCTCGCGGAGGAACTCGGCGCGACGTACGTGGTGCCGGTCGGGCACGACTACCAGTTCGACGCCACCCAGATGTCCGACGGCGACACGTTCACGTCAGGGGCCATGGCATGGCGGGTCATGCACACTCCCGGCCACACCCCGCATCACGTCTCCTACGCAGTCGCCCTCGACGGCAAGGACCAGGCGGTGTTCACCGGCGGATCCCTGTTGTTCGGCAGCGTCGGTCGGCCCGACCTCATCGGGCCCGACGCGACCGAAGGCCTGGCGCATGCCCAATGGCATTCGGTGCGCAAACTTGTCGCGGATGTCGACGCCGACGCCGCCGTCATGCCTACCCACGGGTTCGGATCCTTCTGCAGTGCGACCGCGACCGTCGGCCTGGAGTCGACCGTCGGCCATCAGGCGCAGACCAACCCGGCGGCCATGCTCGACGAGACCGAGTTCGTCACCGAACTCCTCGAGGGCCTCGATGCGTTCCCTGCCTACTACAAGCACATGGGCCCGGCCAACGAGGCAGGCGCCAGGCCGATTGACCTGTCCCCCGCACCCGTCGCCGATGCAGAAGAACTGCGCAAGCGGATCGAGGCCGGCGAGTGGGTGGTCGATCTGCGCGCCCGGAAGCTGTGGGCCGCCGAACACCTGGCAGGAAGCCTCAGCTTCGATGCCGAAGGCAACGCCATCACCTACCTCGGATGGCTGATCCCCTGGGGCACGCCGATCACCCTGCTGGGCGCGACGCAGGAGCAGATCAGCGACTTCCAGCGGTCTCTGGTCCGCATCGGCATCGACCGTCCCGCCGGACAGAACGTGGGTGATCCCAGTTCATGGGCCCGTGGCCCGCACGACCTGGGGACAGTGACCCGCGCCGACTTCCCGGAGCTGGCCAAAGCCCTGGACAAAGACAGCGAATTGATCATGGTGGACGCCCGCCGTAAGACCGAGTGGCAGGAAGGCCATGTGGCAGGCGCGCGTCACGTGCCACTGCACGACCTGCCGGCGCACATCGGCCAGGTGAAGGCCTGGTCGGATGCCGCCAAGCACGCCGGCGCTGATCCAACCGTGTGGGTGTCCTGCGGCAGCGGCTTCCGCGCTATGGTGGCCGGCTCGCTGCTGGCGCGCGCGGGCGTACCCGTTGTCGTGGTCGACGATCAGTTCAGCGCTGCTGCGGCAACCGGCCTTAGCATCGTCCGTGACCAGCATGCGGCCATGCTCGGCGCGGCCTACATGGACTGAGGAGAGTCATGGGATTGTTTGACCGCTTCAAAGTAC
>JALOLM010000138.1 GCA_025455985.1 Candidatus Nanopelagicales bacterium
GCCATCAGCACCGCTTCGATGCCGGCGAACCGGATCAGCGTGGGGCGCTGCTCCAAACCGGCGCCCACGACTTTGGTCTGCAGCGTCCGCGCCGTGAGCAGCAGCGCTGCCAGCAGCAGGATCTTGAGCAGGATGAGCAGGCCGAAGTTTGTGGTGACCAGTTCGGACACCGAGTTCATCCGCGCGAAGGCGGCGCCCACGCCGGAGATCGCTAGCAGAACCACAGCCCACGTCGCCACGGTCCGGAAGACCGGCAAGGAGCGCATGGTGGCCGGATCGTTGCGCAACGCATGGAAGACGATGACCAGAAGCCCGCCCACCCACACCGTGACCGAAACTGCGTGCACCACATCGGAGGTCATCGCGACCCCGTGGGAGCCCAGGCTGGAGGCGTGCCCGGTGAGCGCGGGCAGGGCCACACCGATGAGTCCGACGACCATCCACGCTGCAGCCGACGTGACACTCGTGGTGAAGAAGCAGCCCACGGCGATCGCGACGGCCAGCATCGCCACGATGATGAACGCCCGCACCGAGTCCACCTCCCACGCGTAGGTGGAGATGACATCCGGGGTCAGCGTCTCGGAGATGGGCAATCCCAGCGCCCAGGCCAGGGACCACACCGCCGTGGCCAGACTCGCCACGGACCAGACGACGGCGACCTTGCCCGCGCGCACCACATCAGCCCGCCCGACCTGGGACAGCACACCCTTGCGTCCCTGTGGCCCGAGGACCGCGGCGTAGCCCAGCAAACCGACCACCAGCACGCTGGCGATTGTTGCGACCAGGCGGACAATGGGCAGTCCCCACGCGACCAGCGGACCGGGGCCGGCGATCTGCTCGGCCAAAGCCTCGTCGGCCCCACCACCGACGACCAGGCCCACGAGCAACCCGAGCAGGGCGACCAGCGCGACGGGGATGATCCGGTTGGCCAGCGCAGGACGCGATGTGCGGGTGTCGGTATCAGTCGGCACGCGATCTCCACACGAAGAAGCCGACCGCGGCGACCGCGACGATCAGCAGCCCGGGCAGTAGCAGATTGACGCCCGTCTGCGACTCCTGCGCCGATACCGGCTCTGCAGGGAGTTCGGACTCCTGCACGGAGGGTTGCGCCGAGGGCTCGTCCTGGGCTCGGATCGTGAAGACGAACTGACCCTCCAGAGGGTGACCGTCGTCACTGACGGCCCGCCAGGCAACCGTGTAGCGGCCGGCATCGGCGCTCGAAGGCCAGGATGCTGAAAGCACGGGTCCGTCGACGCGCGGGGGGCCGACGGCGACGTTGACCCCTTCATCGTCGCGTGCCACCACCCGCGCGCCGCCGTCGAGCATGTCCTCGGCGAAGCGCAAGCGAAGTTGTTCAGGGGGGTTGTCCAAGGTCTGCCCGTCGGCGGGGTTGGTGGACACCAGGTCAGTGTGGGCGGTGGCGGGAAGTGCCGGTGCGAGGGCCAGGGCTAACGCAACCAGAAGCACCCAGCCGCGCCGGTGAGGCGCATGCATGTGGACTCCAAAATCAGATGAGGGGGGCGGTCAGACAGGTCTAGCAGCAGGCCACGACAGGCGGGCCGCGCTCCGCGGGCACCATCCACAGGCCCCCCGCGAGCGCTGCGACTCGGCGAACCGACCAGGGCAGCGGCCGTCTGGCCACAGGCTTGCGGCCGGCCAAAGCCAACCGCACGGCGATGACCCAGCGCAGGTAGCGCCGACGAGCAACTGCAAAGACCCGGGCCTCGCCGAAGCGCAAGAACCCGGCCAGCACCAACGCCGACGCGGCGTGAGCGACCAGCATGGCTGAACTCTGCTGGTGGGCATGACCCGCCGCGAGCGTCACGTGCATCAGCACTTGCACAGTCAGAACCCAGGCGACGATCGGCAGCAAGGTGCGTTCGGTCCGCAGCCATCCGTAGGCACCCAGGACCGAGGCTGCGAAGGCCAAGGCGATCAGGGCAGGCTCGAGGTTTCCGCCACCGATTCCGTGGCCGGCGACGGCCAGCGCCGCAGATGTGAAACCCAAGGCGCACGCCCGTACCCACCGCAACTGCTCTGACGGGTACTTCACAGCGCACAGACTAACCCGGTGATCACGACCCCGGGCGGGCCGCCTAACTGAGCAGTTGTGCGGCGAAGTCCGGGACGTGGGTCTGGGTGTCCTTGGGCGGGCGCATGTAACCGCGCGAGGCGGGCCGCTCAGGCAACTTGAGCGGCGGCACGGTGACGTCCTCATAGGGCATCGACGACAGCAGGTGGCTGATGACGTTGAGCCGGGCCGCCTTCTTGTTGTCGCTCTCCACGACGAACCACGGCGCCTCGGGGATGTCGGTGTGGACCATCATCTCGTCCTTGGCGCGGGAGTACTCCTCCCAGCGGGTGATCGACTCGAGGTCCATCGGGCTGAGTTTCCAGCGGCGCATCGGGTCCTTGAGCCGCGACTCGAACCGCCGCTGCTGCTCCTCGTCGCTGACACTGAACCAGTACTTGCGCAATACGATCCCGTCCTCCACCAGCAGCCGTTCGAAGATCGGCGCCTGGTGCAGGAACCGGCGGTACTCCTCCAGCGTGCAGAACCCCATGACCCGCTCGACGCCAGACCGGTTGTACCAAGAGCGGTCGAACATCGCGATCTCTCCGGCCGCGGGCAGGTGCGGGACGTAACGCTGGAAGTACCACTGGGTCTTCTCGCGTTCGGTCGGCGCCGGCAGGGCCACGATGCGCGCCGTGCGGGGGTTCAGATACGCGGTCATCCGCTTGATGGAGCCGCCTTTGCCCGCCGCGTCGCGGCCTTCGAAGAGCACGACCAAGCGGGTGCCCGTGGACTTGATCCACTCCTGCAACTTCACCATCTCCGCCTGAAGGCGGAACAACTCGGCCTCGTAGACCTTGTTCTTCAGCTTCAGTTCCCTGTCGTGCTTGGCCATGAAGCACAGCGTAGGGGTCGGGGCACCACCTTCGGCGGGCAGTCGGCGATCATGGAGACAGGAATTGTGTGCGAATTCACGTTTCCCGCCGACGACAAAGGGCATCCAAGAGGTATGAAGAACCGCATCGAGTGGATCGACTTGGTCAAAGCCACGTCGGTTCTTCTTGTCGTTTTCATGCACGCCACAAACGTGATCGCCGACCTAGGTGGCCCGAGTTGGGCCATGGGTGCGATTCAAGGCTTCAACCAGCTCGTGGAGCCGGTGCGGATGCCCATCTTCTTCCTCGTATCCGGGATGCTGGCATCCTCGGCGATTCGCCGACCGTGGAGCCAGACGCTCAACCGCACCACCGGGATGTTCTACCTCTACGTCACGTGGATCCTGCTCTACGCCGGCTTCACGGTGCTTCTGGGAGCCAGCCTGCACGAGCCGTTCACCGCGATCCTGTTCGCCAAGAGCGGCTACTGGTACCTGTACGCGATGGCGCTGTTCTTCATCGTCGCCAAACTCCTGCGCAACCAGCCCGCCTGGCTGGTCGTGGCCGTCGCGATCGTTCCGAACCTGCTGCGGCCCCTGGTCGACCAGATCTTCGGGGCGATCATCCCGGGCACTTTGTTCACGTCCATGACCTTGAACATCGCGTTCTTCCTCGCCGGGGCCTACTTCAAGGATGTCGTGGCAGGTGTGGCGCAGAAGGCCACGGTCATGCACACCGTGGCGCTCGGCGCGTTGTCGGTCGTCACCGGCCTGCTGTGGATGAACACCCCGTCGGCCGCGGGTCAGTCCTACTTCCTGCTCAGTGTCGTGTGGGTCGCGTTCGGCATCAGCCTCGCCGTCCAGATCACGCGCAATGGCGCCCCGTCCTGGGCCAAGTACGTGGGTGCGCGCACGCTGCCCATCTACGTGGCGCAGTGGCCGGTGCTGCTGCTGGTCAGCTCGTTCCTTCCGGCTGTCGTGGCTGGCAGCGTGGCGATGCACCTTGCGCTGCCCCTGCTGATCACAGGAATCGTCGCGGCACTGGCTCTGTTCGCCCACCGCATCCCCGCGCTGCGTTTCCTGTTCGTCGCTCCCGCCTGGACCACCCAGCCGCGCAGCCTGACCATGCCCACGACGTGGGGACGCCGGTTGCCGTCCAGTGAGCCCGCGAGCGTGGCCACAGGCCGGTGACCTGACCCGGACATACGGACAAGTTACTCGCCAGTAGTATGAGGCTGGGAGGTCTGTATGGATCACACGACTATCCGGCTCATCATCGGATTGCTGCTAGTTGTCGCTGTTGCCGCCATCGCGGGCAAGCGGGCTTTGACTCTGTTCAAACTGATCACATCCGGTCAGGCCACGGTCGATCGTCCTGAGAGCCGACCAGCCGCCCTGGAGTCCCAGGCGACCGAGGTGCTGGGCCAGAAGAAATTGCTCCAGTGGAGTGTGCCTGGCATCGCGCACGTGTTCGCCATGTGGGGCTTCATCATCTTGACGCTCACCATCATCGAGACCCTCGGCGCAGTGTTCATCGCCCAGGACTTCGCCATCCCGTTCATCGGGCGCTGGGCAGTCATCGGCTTCATCGAAGACGTGTTCATCCTGCTCGTGCTCATCGGCCTGGTGATCTTCGCGATCATCCGGTTGCGCACCCAGCCGGCCAAGCAGGGCCGATACTCCCGGTTCTTCGGCTCCCACACCGGCGCCGCCTGGCTGGTCCTGTTCATGATCTTCAACGTCATCTGGACGCTGTGGGTCTCCCGCGCCGCGCAGTACAACGTGTCCGAGTACACCCTCGAGGAGGGTGAGTACCTGCAGGCGTTCCCGTTCCACGCCTCCGGCGGCGCGTTCGCCACCGAGTGGCTGGCCGGCCTGCTCTACCCGCTGGGCCTGGTGGCCAACGAGTGGATCGAGACGTTCTTCCTGCTGCTCAACCTCGCCATCGTTTTCGGCTTCCTCGTGCTGGTCCTGTACAGCAAGCACCTGCACATCTTCCTGGCCCCGATCAACGTCGGCGCCAAGCGCCAGCCCGACGCCCTCGGCCCGCTCATGCCCATGTACTCGGGCACCGAGAAGATCGACTTCGAGGACCCGGCCGACGACGCCACGTTCGGCCGCGGACGGATCGAGGACTTCACATGGAAGGGCATGCTCGACATGGCCACCTGCACCGAGTGCGGGCGATGCCAGAGCCAGTGCCCGGCCTGGAACACCGGCAAGCCGTTGTCGCCCAAGTTGATGATCATGGACCTGCGCGACCACATGTTCGCCTCGGCTCCCTACCTGCTGGCCACGGCCGGCGCCGGCAAGCGCGACGAGATGGGCGAGCGCAACGAGGAGGTCCTGGCCAAGGTCGGCGAGAAGGTCGCCACCGAGGTGCAGCGGCCGCTGGTCGGTGAGCGCGACTTCGACGAGCACCGCGAGACCGACGGTTATGACGCCGCCGGGCACCGCAGTCACGAGGGTCCGGTCATCGATGTGGACGCGCTGTGGAGTTGCACGACCTGCGGGGCGTGCGTCGAGCAGTGCCCGGTGGACATCGAGCACATCGACCACTTCGTGGACATGCGCCGCAACCAGGTGATGATCGAGTCGGAGTTCCCGGCCGAGCTCGGCGGTCTGTTCAAGAACGTGGAGCAGAAGGGCAACCCGTGGGGCATGAACGCCTCGCTGCGTAACGCCTGGATCGAAGAAGTCGACTTCGAGGTGCCCGTGTTCGGCGCCGAGGGCGAGGACGAGATTCCCGCCGACGTCGAGTACCTGTTCTGGGTCGGCTGCGCCGGCGCCTACGAGGACCGCGCGAAGGCCACGACCAAGGCGGTCGCCGAACTGCTCAATGAGGCCGGCGTGAAGTACATGGTGCTCGGTGAGGGCGAGACCTGCACCGGCGACCCGGTGCGCCGCGCCGGCAACGAGTTCCTCTTCCAGATGCAGGCGATGCAGAACGTCGAGATGCTCAACGAGATCAAGGCACGCAAGATCGTCGTGACCTGCCCGCATTGCCTGAACACCATCGGCCGGGAGTACCCGCAGGTCGGCGGCGACTACGAGGTCGTGCACCACACGCAGTTGCTCGCGAATCTGGTGGACAACGGCCGGTTGACCCCTGTGAAGCATGTGGACGAGAAGGTCACCTACCACGACCCGTGCTACCTGGGCCGGCACAACAAGGTTTACGTGCCGCCGCGTGAGCTGGTCGCCGGTGTGCCGGGCGTGACGATGGTCGAGATGGAACGCCACGCCGAGAAGTCGTTCTGCTGCGGCGCTGGCGGCGCTCGCATGTGGATGGAGGAGACGCTCGGGACCCGGGTCAACATGAACCGCACCGACGAGGCGCTGGGCACCGGGGCCACCACGGTCGCGGTCGGCTGCCCGTTCTGCAACGTGATGATCAGCGACGG
>JALOLM010000139.1 GCA_025455985.1 Candidatus Nanopelagicales bacterium
TCCGCGAACGGCCCGCCCCACTCCTCCTCACCCTCCACGATCACGCGCACGGTGCACGGGGGTCGACCCTCGAAGGCCCGCATCAACGCGGCGTGCATCACCACGCCGGACTTGTCGTCCGCCGCGCCCCTGCCGTACAAGCGCCCATCGCGCACCGTCGGCTCGAACGGCGGGGAGAGCCATAGCGATTCGTCGCCGGCAGGCTGCACGTCGTAGTGGGCGTACAGCAGAACGGTGGGTGAACCCGGCGGTCCTGCGGTTTCGGCCAGGACGGCCGGCTTGCCGCCCTCGATGTCGATGCGCTCAACGGTCGCGTAGCCGGCGGCCGTCAGGATCTGCATCACGTACGCACAGGCCCGCTCGACCTCTGCGTTGGGGAATCCGGGGAACGCACACCCGGGGATCCGCACGAGGTCCTCGAGTTCGGCTTGTATTCGCGGCATGTCGGCGGCGACCCGATCGGAGAGGTTCATGCGGCCCAGTGTGCCGTGGATGCCGTGGTTGATTCAGGCGGTTGGCCCGCCCAACCCATGTTGAAAACCGACCACCTAGTTGCCGGAAATCAGCATTGCCTCCGCGGCCGACCCCGACCCTCGCCCTCAACCAAACCCATGCTGAAAACCGACCACCAACTTGCCGGAAAACAGCATTGCCTCCCGGTAATCTCCCGGCTTCAGCCCCCAACCCACGGCGCCGGCTGCTTGCTGAGGAACGCCATCATCCCCGCTTTCGCCTCGTCACTGTTGAACAAGTGCGCCGACACCTCCGCCGTCCACTTGAACGCCTCGGTCCGCGGCATCCCGGGGACTTTTCGCAGCAACTGCTTGGTCGCACGCAACGCTTGCGGCCCGCCGTGACGCAGGGCTTCGGCGTAGCGGGCCACCGCCGCGTCCAACTCGTCGCGCGGCACCGCCCGGTTGATCAGCCCCGCCTCGGCCACCCGCGCAGCCGGAACCCGCTCGCCCAGCAGCAACAACTCGATCCCGTCGCGACGGTTCATTCGGTCCAGGCAGACGACCGAAATCACCGCCGGCGCCACCCCGACGCGAACCTCCGAGAACGCGAAGTGCACGTCGTCGGCGGCGACTGCGAAGTCACAGGCCGCGACCAGGCCGTTGCCCCCACCAGCGACATGGCCCTGCACCCGCGCGATCGTGGGTTTTGGGCAGTCCAAGATTCCCTCGAGTACCGCGACCAGAGCCAACGGACCCGCGTCGGTGAACGAGTCGCCGCTGGCGGCCGACGCGCCTTTCAAGTCCGCACCGGCGCAGAACGCCCTGCCCTCCGCAGCCAGCACGACCACCCGAACGCTGACGTCCTCGCCGGCTCGCTCCAACCCGGCGGACAGAGCAGCCATCGTGTCGGGGTCGAGCACGTTGCGCGCATCCGGCTTGTCCAGCGTCAGCGTTGCGACCCCGTCGACAACCTCGTACCTCACTTGCGGCCCATGCCTTCCAGCAGAGCGAGCACTCGCAACATCACTTCGTCAGCGCCGCCCCCGATGGACGTCAACCGGGAGTCGCGGAAGTAGCGGGCTGGCCAGTTCTCCTCGGCGTAACCCATACCGCCGTGGAACTGCACGCAGGTGTCAGCCACGACACGCTGCAGCCGTCCGGCCTTGAGTTTGGCGATCGTCGAGATCTTCGTGACGTCCTCGCCTGCCAGGTAGCGCTCGGCGCAGTTTCGGTTGTACGCCTCGAGCACGTCGACGTCGGCGTACAACTCCGCGAGCTTGTACTGCAGGTACTGGTTGGCCAGCAGCGGTTTGCCGAAAGCCTCGCGCTGCTGGAGGTAGTCCTTGGTCTTGTCCAGCGCCTTGCGCATGCTGGCCACGGCCATGTAGGCACCGATGAGCCGCTCATCGAGGAACTGCACCATCTGCTGCTGGAAGCCCCGGCCGATCTCGCCGATCGTGTTGGACACCGGCACCCGGACGTCGTCGAAGACCAATTCGGCGGTGTCGCTGGACCAGTTGCCCATCTTTTCGATCTTGCGCCCGACGCTGAAACCTGGCGTCGACGTGGGGACGATGATCTGGCTCATTCCGGCGTAACCGCCCTCGTCGGAGGTCCGCGCCAGCAGGCACAGCCAGTCCGCCTGCGTGCCGTTGGTGATCCACATCTTGCGCCCGTTGATCACCCAGTCGTCGCCGTCGCGCACGGCCTTCGTGCGGATGCCCGCGACGTCGGATCCCGCGTCCGGTTCGCTCACCCCGATGGCCGCTACCAGCTCGCCGCGCAGTGCGGGCTCGAGGTATGTGCGCTTCAACTCTGGCGAGCCGTAGAGCGCCAGGGAAGGGGTGGCCATGCCGGCCTGCACGGCGATCGCCATCGGCACGCCCGCGCAGTCGATCCGGCCCAATTCCTCGGCCAAGACCAGCGTGTAGGAGTGGTCTGCGCCCTGGCCCCCGAACTCGGGGTCGTACTCCAGTCCCAGCGCCCCGATCTCGCCGAGTTTGCTGAAGACCTGCTTGGCCGGGAAGATGCCGGCGGCCTCCCACTCGTCGACGTAGGGGTTGATGTCGTTCTCCACCACCTGCCGGACGGCCTTGCGGAACTGCTCGTGCTCCTCGGTGAATTTCATGGCACCTCATCTCGTAGACCTAGAACTTGACGCTAGTGTCAACTTCTGCTCGGGTCAATGGGAAACGAGGGCTCCGACCCAGCGATTGTTGCGAAGTTCCCCCAACACGCCGGCGTGTCCAGGTAACTTCGCGACAGCGGGGGACGGGGCTGGCACTCGCCTCAGGCCACCGGATCCAGGCCCAGAGCATTCACCCACAGCCGCGTCAAGGTGGCGTTCACGTCGTCGGTCACCGGGCGCGTCCAGTAACGCGAGAAGCCCTCAACCATCGCGCACAAGGCGGTCGCGGTGATATCGGCCGGCAGGTCCGCGGCCACCCGGCCCTGCTGCTGCAGTCGGCGCAGGGCCGCACTGACCCGGACGTGGTAGAGCCGCCGGAACTCATCAAGCCGGGCGCCGAGTTCTGGAGTGGTCACGGCTGCCTGCTCAATGACCTGCAGGAGCCGGTGGTTGTCACGGTAGGCCTGAAGGTACCGGCGGTTGGCCTCGCCGATCCGGGCCATCGGGTCCTTCGCGGAGGTGCGCAGATCGTCCTGCAACTCCACGAGCAACTCATCGATGACCTGCCCGAGGATCTCCTCCTTGGACTCGAAGTAGGTGTACACCGTGCCGTGGCTGACTCCGGCGGCGTCGGCGATGTCGTTCATCCGGCAATCGTCGAACCCCCGCTGCTCGAAGGCCCCACGCGCGGCTTCCAACAACGCTGTTCGGGTACGGCGGCCGCGCTCGGTGCGCGGGTTCACAACAAGGGCTCCGGCACGTCGATCCACACCGCACGCAACTGCTCGGCCAGGCCCTTGGCCTGCGGGTCGCTGCGGGTGGTTTCGGAGACGCCGCGTCCCAACAACCCCTTGATCACCACGTTGATCGCGCGCAGTGACGGGAAGTAGTGGATCTCCACCGGCAGGGTGGCGATCTCAGGAAGCATCTGCGCCAGGCGCTCCCGGGTCACGAAGTCGCACAACCACTCGTAGCGCGCGTCGGCCAGGGCGACAGCCTCAGTGTCGACGTCCAGATCGGTGTCGGCGGCCCACACCTCCTGCGTGCCGTGCAGAGCATCGACCTCGGGGGCGGTCAGCGCATCGGCCTCCATCCAGGCCAACGCGACCGCAGCATCCTCCGCCGGATGCCGGATCCAGAAGCCGACGTTGGCGTTGCCGCCCTTGTCACCGCTGCGGGCCCCGACAAACGTGCCGAAGCGGCGGCGGCTGAACGGGCCAGCGATGATCGCCTCCTGCGGCGCAGAAGGCAGCTGCGGGGAGGGAACCGGCGCACCGTCCAAGGGCTTGCCACCGGCGACCTGGGCCACCGTCACCCCATCCAGCGTCACGGTCACAGGCACGTCCTCAATGGCCACCGTGGACGGCCAGTAGACCCCGTAGGGCGTACCTTCCGCCGGCGGGGCGGTCGGGAACATACCCGGGTAACTGGCCAACGCAGACTCGACCGCGGGCCGCGTGAACGCCTTGCCGACCTTCTTCGGGTCGTCGTCCTTGGCGGTCAGCACGAGGCGACCCTGGGCGGCATTGACATCGCGGGGGTCGTCGCTGGCAGGCGGGCTGTAGGTCACGCTGAGTTCGCGCACGCCCAGCCGGCTGCGCTCCCCGAGCTCCCTAGCGGTCAGGACCTTCGCTTCGGCAAGACCAACCCCGCAGATCGTGCGGATCGCGATGTCGGCCTTCTCGGCGGTGTCCGCACCGGTGAGGACCAACGTCATCGTGTTGCGGAAGCCCCCCAGGTAGTTGATCGCGACTTTGAGGGTCTCCGGCGCGCTCTCACCCCGCACGCCGGAGAGCCGCACTCGGTCCTTGCCGACCTGGTCGATCTCGATGGTGTCGAACCGGGCGGTGACATCAGGGTTCAGGTAGTGCTCGTCGCCGACTTCGTAAAGCAGCTGCGCGGTGACGGTCCCGGGACTGACCAGCCCACCGGTGTTGGCGTGCTTGGTGATCACACTGGTCCCGTCCGCAGCCACCTCCGCGATCGGGAAGCCCACGTGGTCCAGCCCCGGGACCTCGCGGAAGAACGCGTAGTTCCCGCCGCTTGCCTGCGCACCACACTCGATCACGTGCCCGGCAACCAGGGCGCCGGCCAGCGCGTCGAGGCTGTCCGGTGAGTCCAGATCCCAGCCGTGCCACCAGGCAGCCGGACCGATCACCAGCGCCGCGTCGGTCACCCGGCCAGTCACCACCACATCGGCTCCAGCCTCAAGCGCCGCCACGATTCCCCGGGCCCCCAGGTATGCGTTGGCACTCAGTGGATGGCTCGGGAACGGCTCGCCGGTATCCAGGTTGGGCCAGTCGCCCCCGACCTCGGCGAAGCGCGGCAGGAGGTCGTCGCCGGTGACGGCCGCGACCTTGACCGTGAGTCCCTTCTCGGACGCCGCCTGCGCGATGGCTTGCGCCGCAGCCTCAGGGTCGAGGCCACCGGCGTTGCTGACGACCTTGATCCCTTTGGCCAGGCAATCCGGAAGAACCTGATCCATTTGCTGGGCGAACGTGCGCGCGTAGCCGGTTCCGTGCTTCATCTTCTGCCGGGCCAGCAGCAGCATCGTGAGTTCGGCCAGCCAGTCACCGGTGAGTACGTCGATCGGCCCGCCCTCGACCATCTCCTGGGCCGCAGCCAGCCGGTCACCGAAGAAACCCGAGCAGTTGGCGATACGAACAGGGCGTTTCATGAACTTGACGCTAGTGTCAAGTTTGTGCCGGGTCAAGGGTGCGGCGAGCGGCGCACGCCCTATTCGACGGTCACAACCACCTGATGGGCGTCGACCGACTGACCGGATCGCACGTGGACCGCCGTGACTACCCCGTCAGAGTCGGCCGTGATCGTGTGTTCCATCTTCATGGCCTCCAGCACGACAAGGATCTGGCCCGCGGTCACCTCATCACCCACGGCCACTCGGACATCCGTGACCGTGCCGGGAACCGGCGTGGTCGGCCCGCCGGCCTCGCCGTGGTGGGCGCTCTCGTCGAACCGCGGGAGCACCTCGAACGCCACGGTGTGCCCGTTGACCGTCACGGTCCCGAACTCATCGCCAACAACCGCCGACGGCGTCAACATCCCATCGATCTCCACCGAAGAATCGGTCAGTCGCACAAGCCCCACGTCGTGCGCTTCCCCCAGCAGCGGATCACCGTCGACCGTCTCAACCGCCAACCCCTCGCGGGTTCGGGTCCAGCGCAACGTGACCTTCTTCTTCGCGATCTGCAGGTCCAGCCACTCGGGAACGGCACGAACGTTGCGCCAGCCCGCCGGGGCGACGGGAGTGTCACGGTCGCGCGAACCAAGCACCGCGAGGGCATGGCGCACCACGTCAACGGCCGGGTCAAGCACCGCCGGGTGGTTGTCCAAGTAGTCGGTCGGCGTGGCTCCGGCGCGGAAGTCCACCTCGTCCAGAACAGCGGCCAGCGAGTCCTTGTTGGTCACAACCCCTTCGACCCCAGCTCGACGCAGGTAGTCGGCAAGACGGTCTGCGGCCTGATCGCGGGAGGCAGCAGTGGCGATGACCTTGGCCAACATCGGGTCGTAGTTGGCGGTCACTACGTCACCGGTCACGAACCCGGTGTCAACCCGGATCCCTTCAGCTGGACCAAGGTCGAAAGCGCGCAGGGTTCCCGTGTTGGGGAGGTAGCCGTTGGCGGGGTCCTCTGCGTACAGGCGGACCTCGATGGCGTGGCCGCTGGCCTGG
>JALOLM010000140.1 GCA_025455985.1 Candidatus Nanopelagicales bacterium
CGTCGGGGACCTGCGGGTGGTGCGTGACACGTCCGGGGCTCTGGTCTTGTCCGACGCCGGCGAGCCCGTCGTGCACGACCCGGCGGACCTGCAGTTGGCTTTCGCGTTGTCGCGGCTGTCCGGCTCCGAACTCGACCACACCCCGATCGGCATCTTCCGACAGGTTGCGGCGCCCACATACGACGACGGTGTGCGCACGCAGGTGCAGGATTCGGCCACGGACGCCGATCTGGCCGCGCTGCTGACCGGGCCGGACCCCTGGACCGTCACCTGAAGTCCGACCGGGCCGGTCTGGTCTACGGGATCGGCGCGTACACCCTGTGGGGTCTGTTCCCGCTCTACTGGCCGCTGCTGGCTCCGGCGTCATCCTGGGAGATCCTCGCGCATCGCATGGTGTGGAGTTTCGCGTTCCTCGCCGTGATCAACGTGGTGCTGCGAGGTTGGTCACAGGTGAAGTCGGCGCTCAAGCTCCCCCGCACCCGCTGGCTACTGCTGGCAGCCGCCGCCCTGGTGAGCGTCAACTGGGGCACCTACATCTGGGCGGTCAACAACGGTTACGTCGTGGAATCGTCCTTGGGGTACTTCATCAACCCGCTGGTATCGGTCGCCCTGGGGGTGTTGGTCCTCGGGGAGACGCTGCGCCGCACCCAGTGGTTGGCAGTGGGCATCGCGGCCGTCGCGGTTGCCGTGCTGACGGTCTCCTACGGCCGGCCCCCGTGGATCGCTCTGATCTTGGCCTTCTCCTTCGGGTTCTACGGCTTGGTCCGCAAACAAGCAGGTGTCGCTGCGGTGCCAGCGCTGACCGTTGAGACAGCGTTTCAGGCGCCGCTCGCGCTGGTCTACCTGGCGGTGCTAGGCGCCACCGGGGGGTTGGTGTTCGGCGACTCCCCCGGTAACTCCGCGATGCTGATGACCGCGGGGATCGCCACGACCGTGCCACTGCTGCTGTTCGGGGCCGCGGCCATCCGCCTGCCATTGGTCGTGCTGGGGGTTCTGCAGTACTTGGCGCCGGTGATCCAGTTCCTGCTGGGCGTCACCTACTTCGGTGAGCAGATGCCGCCGGAACGCTGGGCCGGATTTGCGCTGGTATGGCTGGCGCTGGTGGTGTTCACGGTGGATGTTATCCGACACAGCCGCCGTCCAGTGGCCGAAGCACCCCTTTGATGCGCGGTGTGACCCGGACGCCACAGGCAATGCTGGATTCCGACCACTAAGTTGCCTGATTCCCACATCGCTGCCTTAGCCTCTAAGCAGTTCCCCGGGAGGTCCGATGTCTGAGCCGTTGTGTCGCCTGCAGATTCAGAGCAGACAGGCCGTGAGTCTTGCCTCAGGACTGGTCGAGGACAGCGCGGACATGCTTGGGCTGCCGCCGTCGGACCGTGTGCGCCTGCGGGCACTGGCAGTTGAGGTACTCGAGGCCGTGCTGGACAACGCCTTCGAACCGGGTCAGGAGGACGTCGACCTCACGCTGGAGATCAACCGGGAACCCGGTGCGATGAAACTCGTGCTCAAGGATCGTGGCGCCCCGCTGGATTTCGGCAGCGACTACCCGCCACGGGTCGCAGATCTGGTTCGTCTGGGTTTCGCCGATGGGCTGGTCTTCACCAACGAGGGTCGCGCAGGCAACTGCACGGAGATCACAAAAGGCCTGCAGTACGACACCATCAACGACGACGCGCAGTTCATCGCCGAGACTGAGGCACACCCGACGGCGGCGCCGACGATCGGCGACGATGGACAGGTCGTTGTTGACATCCGCGCGATGACCCCTGAGGACGTCGTCGGCGTGGCGCGCCTCTTCTACCGTTGCTACGGCTACACCGTGAACTACGAACCAGTCGTCTACGAGCCGCAACGACTGGCCGAACGTGTGCAGAGCGGGCAACACATCGCGACCGTGGCCGTGTCCCCGCAGGGCCGCATCGTCGGCCATCTTGCCAGCGAAATGCACCGCCCCGGCGCCCATACCTCCAAGATCGGTCTGCTCGCTGTGGATCCGGCATACCGAAAACACCAGTTATCCCTGCGGATCGGGTTCGCCCACATTGCCCGGCTGGTCGAATTGGGATTCGTCGGGCAATACACCGAGGCCGTCACGGTCCACGTGGGAAGCCAGAAGGGCGCCTTGCGCGGAGGCGGGCACGAGTCGGGAATGCTGCTGGCGGCGCAGTCGAACGAGTTGGACTTCCACGGGTTCGACGCCGACGAGAAGGCCCGCAAGTCCCTGATGCTCTTCTACGGGTCGTTCGGCACGACTCCCAGCCGCGAGGTCCACGTCCCGCCCACCTACGGGGAGGTGGTGGAACGCATCTACCGCGAGGGCAATCTTCCCCGGACCGTGCATTCAGAGTTCGCACGCCGCACCGAGCCGTCCCCTGGCCCGTCGCGGTTCCGGCTGGATCTACGTCATGAGACCGGAGCTGCGCTGATCTTCGCCGAGTCCTACGGTGACGACTTCCTGGCCAGCCTCGATCGGCACCTGCGGCAACTGCGGCTGAACCGGTTCGAGGTAATTGTGACGGTCCTGCCGATGAGCGATCCGGCAACCAGTTACTACGGGGCTGGATTGCGCGAAATCGGACTGTCGTTCGCCGGGATCTATCCGGAGTACGACGACGGCGACGTGCTCCTGCTGCAGAACCTCAACAACGTGGAAGTCCACGCCGAGGAGATCCAGGTCGCCTCCGAATTCGGCGCGTTCCTGCGCGACTTCGTGGTCGAGGACGCCCGGCGCGCCGGGGAGCACACCGCGCAGAGGCAGCGATCACAGGCGGATATGGCGCGCATCTACGAAGCGCTCGACTGAGGTGGGCGAACCACCCGAGACCACCAAGGGCACCCGCCTGCCGCTGGGTGTGCTGCCGTTGGCCTTGACGTACCTGGCGATCGCCCTCAACATGACCATCGCCAGCATTGCGTTGCCCACGATCTCCACCGAACTGCAGGCGACCTCCGATCAGTTGACCTGGATCGTCAACGCGACTCCGATGACCTCGGCTGCGCTGATCCTGTTCGCCGGGGCGTGGAGCGACCGCATTGGCCGCAAGCGGATGCTTCTTGTCGGCAACGTCGTCTTCCTGATCTCCGCAGCCCTCTCGGGTATGACCGACAGCGTGGAGGTGCTGATCCTGCTGCGCGCGTTGACGGGGGTCGGCTCCGCGCTGGCGATGCCCGCGGCCATGGCGCTCACCTTCGATGTCACTCGCGGCACCAGCCAGCGCACGGCGGTCGGGATCATGGGCGGCACCC
The DNA here is from genome assembly GCA_025455985.1 of Candidatus Nanopelagicales bacterium. GTDB lineage: Bacteria > Actinomycetota > Actinomycetes > S36-B12 > UBA10799 > JADKAV01. The sequence goes on from JALOLM010000140.1 coordinate 3,250, forward strand.
AGGCGATCGGTGCGCTACTGGGACCGCTGGTGGGCGGTGCCGCGCTCGTGGCTTTCGGGTGGCACGCGGCGTTCTGGAGCGTGGTGCCGATGCTCGTGCTGGCTCTGGTGCTCAACGTGGTCCTTCTGCCACGAGACGAACCCGCGCCCCGTCACACCCTTGACTCCGTGGGAGCCGCGCTTACCGCTGTAGCCGGAGTGGCGTTCCTGTATGCCGCTGTGAGCATCGCCTCGACGCCGGACCGGTGGGTGTGGTTCGCAGTGGCTGCGGGAATACTGACCACGGTGCTCCTCGTGGTGTGGGAGCGGCGAGTGGACCGGCCGTTGTTCGACCCGGCCTGTTCCTCAACACCCAATACGTCCAACTCGTGCTCGGCTTCTCAGCACTGGCGGCGGGGTTGTTCCTGATGCCGGCGCTCGTGATGTGGACGGTGAGTTCGGCGACGGCCGGCGTGACCGCCAAACGGTTCGGCGCCCGCAATGTCACGGCCGTCTCGCTGGTGATCACCGGCATCGGGCTGGCGCTCACAAGTTCTGGAGGCCGCCAACCCTTCTACCCCGTCCTCATCCTGGGCCTGATCCTCACCGGCGTGATGGGCGTGGCGCCGGCGTTGATGACCCACGCGTCGGTCAGCAACTACCCCGAGGAACAGCGCAGCGTGGGCTCAGCCATCAACGGCATGGCCATGCGCTTCGGCCTCGCCTTCGGCGTTGCAGCGTACGGCACTCTGCTGGCGGTCACTTATCGCCGGGACCTCATGCCGGCTACGGCAGGACTCAGCCCGCAGGAGGCACTCGACGCAACCCAGAGCATCGGCAGTGCGCTCACGGTCGCTCAGCGCACCGATGCCGCGGGTCTGGCCAACGCCGCCAAGGACGCATACGCAGCAGGGTTCCAGATCACCCTCATCCTCGCGGGTATCGTCCTGATGGTCGTGGCCGCGATCGTGTGGCGGTGGCTGCCAGACCGTCGAGACACGGGGTCGGATATCAATGTGGAGGTACATCATGGCTGAACCACTCGCCTACTGGCGTCAGTTGCAGGCCGGCATCGCAGACAGCGCCGCGTGGACCAACAAACTGCTGGACGAACAGCGCGAGTTGGGTTGGGTGTACCACGACAAGCCCGCGATGATCGTCGCTGAGCCGGCGATGCTGACCGAGACCGATTTCACCGCTGATCAAGCCGTCAGTTCAGCCGTTCTCGCCACCTTGGCGGCCTGCGGACAGCAGGTGCTCGCCGACCGCGCACTTCAAGATCGCTACATCCCTGGCTGGCTTGACACCGTGCCCGACGCGGACCTGTTCAGCATCCCCGCCGGCTATCCGGACCCGATCGTGTTCGGCCGGCTCGACGGCGTCCGGACCGCCGATGGGCTGCAAGTGCTGGAGTTCAACGGCGGTCTGCCCGGTGGCGTGTTCGACTCGGATGTGTCGGCCGCTTTGATGTCGCAGACGGACATCGCCAGCGCCTTCGCCTCCCAGTTCCCGTTCCGCACGACCACCGCCGGCCAGGCCGTGCTGGACGTCATGGTGAAGACCTGGCACGAGTTCGGCGGATCAGGTTTGCCATTTACCGTCGTGGCCTTGCCCCGGGAACTCACCGCCGTCGCGTCCCGCGCGATCACCTACTTGTGCGACTTGGCCGCGGCCCGGGGCATCGAGATCCACGTGGCCGATCCGGGGGACGTCAGGTATTCGCAGGGGCGCGCCCGCCTTGACGGTCAGCCCGTTGACGTGTTGGTGCGGGCGTTCTTCACGCCGATGCTGGAGTACCTCGGCGATCGGCTCGACGGGATCAAAGCCGCGTTGCGCGCCGGGTCCCTGTGCATGATCACCAGCCTGCAGTCGGGCCTCTTCGGCGTGAAGTCACTCTTCGCGATGGCCACGGATCCCGCGGTCGACATCGACGTGACCCCGGAACAGTTGACCCTCGCCCGCGCCCATCTGCCGTGGACCCGGCTCGTCGCGCCGGGTCGTTCAACCGACCCAGGCGGAAGTGCCATCGACCTGCTGGACTACCTGGCCAGCAACCGGGAGCACAGCGTCATCAAACCGACGGACGGGTACGGCGGATCGGGCGTCGAGCTCGGGTGGACGCACACCCCGGAATCATGGGCCGCGGTCATCGACCGGGCTGCGGCGGGCGGACACGTGGCCCAGAAGCGGGTGCCCATCGCCACCGAGGAGTACTCCGTCCTCGAGGAGGGTTTCCCTCTGCGCAGTTTCAACGGGGACGTGGATCCGTTGATGTGCGGCACCACGATGGCCGGGTACGCAATGCGGCTGGCACCCGAGGGCTCCTGGATCACCAACGTCAGCGGCGGGGCGAGTGGGGCGCCGGTGTTCATCCTGGAGGACTGAGGTTCGCGGGCGGGGTCCGGCGATGCGGAAAACCGGCGAAACAGTCGCGACCCCAACGAGGCCAATGCGGAAAACCGGCAAAACAGTTGCCTGTCCGCCACATCGCTTCGGCGCCACCCGAACAAACCGCCACCCCGACGAGGCCAATGCGGAAAACCGGCGAAACACTTGCCTGTTCACCACATCGCTTCGGCGCCACCCGAACAAACCGCCACCCCGGCGAGGCCAATGCGGAAAACCGGCGAAACAGTCGCCTGTCCGCCACATCGCTTCGGCGCCACCCGAACAAACCGCCACCCCGACGAGGCCAATGTGAAGAACCGGCAAAACAGTTGCCTGTCCGCCACATCGCTTAGGCGCCACCGGCTACTCGGGACGCATGATCGACCGCAACTGATCTGCTTTCCCAGCCAAGCCGGCGAAGAAGTCGGTCTCGGTGATCTCACGCACGGCCTGCTCCCGCTTCGACGCGTCGATCTCCACCTGCAGCCTGCGCACCTGCGTGGCCAACGCCTGCTCCCGTGCCGCGACCTTTGAGGCCATCACGGAGAACGACTCGGCAAGATCGGTCATCTCGTCGGCGAACCGACTGTCCGCACCCAACTGATGGAGGTCGAGGTCGTAATCTCCGTCAGCGATCAGGCGTGTGGCCGAGGTAAGTCGTTGCAAAGGCCGCACTACGAGCGTCGACACCACAAGGACCAGCACGATCAGCGACAAGTAGCTCACCGCGAGCACGGGGAAGACCCGTGCCCGCGCCCGCTGTCTGACTTCGTCCACATAGGCCAACGAGTAGTCGATCCCCACGGCGGCGACCACCTCGCCCCCACCGTCGAGGATCGGGCTATAGGCGGAGATCCACGAACCGGAATCGTCATCGTTGACCGACTGCAGCGTCGTGGTGGTAAGCCCCTCGCGCATGAACTCCAGCGTCGAGGGGGGCAACGTGCTGCTGGCGGGAGCACGGAACGGCTGATCGCCGACGAGGAAGTACACCTCCTCGGCATCAGCGGTGTAGATGAACGGCTCAGCGGGAGGGATGATTCCCTGCACCGCAGTCAGATCCTCTTGGAGCATTCGGTACGAGGGGTTCAATGACGGGTCGCTGTCCGCTGGCAGTGCGACAACCTCGACAACGTCCTTTGTCGGCAGCGCCTGGCTGGCGCCCGCGGCCGCCTCCAGCAGCTGACCGGTCAGCCGATTCGTGGCCGCTTCGCTGGCAAAGTGGACCACCCAGAACGCGATTACCAGAAACACGACGGTGAACGCTGCGACGAACGCCGTCAGTAACCGCCAGCGCATGGGGAATCGCCATCGGCGCCGGGGGGTCACCTCACTCAACCCGCGCGGAACTCTTCAAGGCTGTCAGCGACATGCTGGACACCCTGCGACCATGCATCGTCCGGGCTGGTGAGGCTGAAGAGCCCGGCCGAGGCGTTGATCGCCACCTGAGTGGAGAGAGGAAGGAATGCCGCCGTGCGAGTGGCGTACGCCGTATCCATCTGCGCGCGCAAGTCATCGACGTCGATCACGTCCGGCACCTTGTTCAGCACGAGCAGCAGGTTGGGCACGGACAGTCGGCGGGCGATGTCCACCGTGACCGCCGTGCCCTGGAAGTCCTGCTCGTCCGGGCGGAGCAATAGCAGCAGGACATCGCTGATCGTCATGGACAACATCGTCTCTTCGTTGAGACCCGGGTGGGTGTCGATGAACAGGTAGTCCAGATCCAGCAACGCCGATAGATCGCGGAACCCTTCGGTGAGTCGGACCACGTCGTAGCCGTCGCGCAAGATCCGGGCGATGTCGACCGCGCGCATGCTGGCCGGCACCAGGTACAGCCTCCCTCCGGACTTCGGCGGGGGAACGATCTGCGCGGTGACCTCGTGGACCGCGTCAGCGATCGCGATACTGCCCCACAGGTAGTCGTCGAGGGTGTTGTCCAGAGCCTGGTCGAACCCGAACAACGTGTGGATACCGGGGCTCTGGACATCCGCATCGACCACGGCCACTCGAGCACCACGGGCAGCAAGGATGGCAGCGATGTTCGCGGTGGTGTTGCTCTTACCGGTGCCCCCGCGGAATGAGTGCACAGCAACGACAACGGTCACGTCGCGAGTATCCCCTGTTTATCGCCAGGCACCGTGGAGGACGCGGCAATGCCGACGCCCGAGTTTTCGAGGCGGCTACTTCAACGAGTAGCTCTTCGACTGCTTCAGGGCTGAGTACTTGGCGGTCTTCTTGGCCTTCAAGGTGATCTTCACCTTGCCTTTGGCGTCGGTCTTGACACTGACCTTGCCCTTCTTGCCCTTGACAAGTTTGCCCTTGCCACTGACCGACACTGTCACCTTCTGTCCGGCGTTGGTCTTGCAGGTCCGCTTCAGGATGACCACCGTGGAATCACCGGACAGGCTCTTCGGAAGCTTGGCGCACTTGGCCTTCTGCTTCTTGGGCTTCTTGCAGTAGTCAGTGGTGGTCGCCCATTGCTGGTACTGCTCGGGGTAGTCGGTGATGATGCCCGCGGGCGACTGCTTGGCCATGGCGTCCCATCCAGCCGGGTCGTCGCCCTTGGTCAGGATGTTGAACCATGCGTACAGCGTGATGTCCGCCTTGCCCATCTCGACGGAGATCTTGGGGTCGTTGACCAAGACCACGTTGATGAGCCCTGCCCACGCGCCGGCGGGCACGTCGCTGGGCTTGACCGCAAAACCGGACTTGATCACATCGTGGAACCAGATCTGGTTGTAGCCGGGCAGCAGCGTCTTGAACTGCTCGAGTTCCGGCTTGTTGAACGACGGCACGACAGCATCCGCGCCGCTGGCCTTGATCTTCTGGGCGTAGTCGTCGATCCATGCCTGCTGAGTGATCGCGGGCTCCGGCTTGTACTCGGGCCAGACCTGGACGTTCTTGCTCTTCGACCAGGTGAGGAACTCCTCGAAGTGCGGGATCTTGCCCGCGCCGTTCTTCAGTTCGAGACTGTCGATGTAGGCGATGTCGACGTCTTGAACGTTCCCCGTCCCAGTGGTCGTGCGGCTCAGGTCGGCGTCGTGCATCAGGATCGGGACGCCGTCCTTGGTCCACCGCACATCGGTCTCGAGGACCTTCACCCCGAGGTTCACGGAGTTCTCGAACGCCGGCCACGAGTTCTCAAGTTTGTAGGGGTCTGAGCCGACCCCGCCCCCGCCGCGGTGGGCGATCAACTGTGGGATGTAGCAGGAGGACGCATTGACCGACGACTCAGGGGTTGCTGCCTGAGCGGTGACAGCGGGCGTAGTACCGGCGAGCACCACAAGGGCCGCGCAGATCAAGGATGGACGCATGTCGGCACCATATCGCCCGCCGACGACCGGTCACCCGCTGGCGCAGATATCCCCGCCGTCGCAGCATGGCTGCAGGTAATGACATGCCGGGCACTGATCCTTCCCGCCTTTGCGAACCATCAGCACGCGCTCACACGCCGGGCAGGGGCCGGGATCGCCGAACATGTGCTTGAGGATAGGCGCCCACCGACGACCCTGGCTCAGGACGCGCCCAGTCCGAGGACACCCGGATTGAGAATGCCTGCCGGATCGACTGTCGACTTGACCGCGGACAATGCCGCGCCGAAAAGGTCCGGCCGCTGCTGGCGGTACCAGCGGACGTGGTCGCGACCGACTGCATGGTGATGGGTGATCGTGCCGCCGGCCGCGATCAACGCCTCACTGACCCGGACCTTGATGCTGTCCCAAGCCTCGATCTCCTCACCGCGCGCCACCGGCGCCAGAACGGTGAAGTAGGCGGCGGCCCCGTCCGGGTAGACGTGGGTGAGCCGGCACGTGATCCGGCCGGGGTGGCCGCACATCGTCGCCACGGCTTCCGCCGCCGCCTCGCGCACCTGCGTCACCAGCGTGGGCAGGCGGTCCCAGGTCACGGCCGTTTCGAACGTCTCGGCCATGACCCCCAGACTCACGAGCAGGTCACGTAGGTAGGGAGCTTGGAGGAACGCCGAACGCCACTGCGACGCACTGCCCCGGACCTCGACCTCCCCGCCGAACGGCCGGCAGAGGTCGACCGCTCGGGCGAGTTCGGCGTCGGCTGGAAAGGCGCCCTCGAAGCCCAGCACGAGCAGCGGACGAGGGTCCGGGCCGGGAGCCTCCTCGCCGTCGATCAGCCGGCAGTTCGCCGGCCGGATGCCCGTCTG
>JALOLM010000141.1 GCA_025455985.1 Candidatus Nanopelagicales bacterium
CGGGTCCGGCTCACCCGATCGCAGCCGGCAGCACAGCACGCGGACCCACCGGTGCGTGAGGGCGCGGAGGTCACCGCGGATGACGTCTACGCGGTGTACTTCCACGGCCCCGCCTATCAGGTGGTCGGCGCGGCGTGGCGCGATGGGGACCGATCGGCGGCGCAGTTCGCCTCCGACCTGCCCGCCAACCACACCCCGAGCGAGCAGCCGACGCAGGCCGCCCCCCGCCTGATCGAGTTGTGCTTGCAGGCCGCCGGGCTCTGGGAGGCTGGTCGCGACGGGCGTATGGCCCTACCCACGCACGTCACCCGCGCGGTCGTGCTGCCTGCGGCCGCTGAGGCAGCAGAGGGTCCCCTGACTGTCACCGCACAGCAGGGCCCGGCGGGGTTCGACTGCATCGTCACAGATGCCTCGGGCTCGGTCCTGGTCCGGGTGGAGGGTTACCGCACCATTGAGTTCCCCCAGCCTCTGCCCGATGAGGTGCGGGCACCCATCCGCGCGGTGATGGCGGACTGACACACCATGGGCGCAGCACGTAAGGGCAAGCAGGTGCCGTCGGCGGAACAGGTCGTCAGGGTTGAAGTACCGGTGCTGGTGGACAGGTCCGGGCAGGCCTGGACCCTGCCGGCCTGCCGTGAGCTCACCGGGGCCGGACTGTCGCCCGGATCCCTGGTGGAGAGCCCTGCGCTCGACGTCGCCTCGGGCGATGTGGTCTCCCGGACTGCCCGCGAGGCTGCACTGAGGCTCGGTGCCGGCCATCACGACATCCGCCTGACCGTGACGTTGGAACCCGCCCCTGTGGCCACGCCCGACAAGGAACCGGTGGGCACGCCCCTGGATGGTTGGGCGCTGGCCGAGGAACTGTTGGCCGTCGATCTTACGGAACTGGGGGACGCGCAGCCCCCGCCCGCCTCAGGGCACGCCATCGAGGCGCGAGTGTCCGCGGCCGACGCGCCTGATGGTGCCCAGTTGCTGTACTTGCGACCACCGCAGGGTCCGGGAGTGCAAGTCGTCGAGCGCAAGGAGGCGGGTGCGGCTGTCGGTTCGGGTGTAGTGCTGCGCATCGTCGCCCACGGCCATGACCGGGCCACCGCGCTCGCCCGCCTTCACCACGCACTGTCCGACAGTGCGGTGGTGGTCGCGAACTGCGCCACCAACCGCCCGGCACTGCTCGCCGCCGTTGCTGCCGAGATGGCCGATGCTCCTTCGCCGCGCGCGGCGTCCGACCCCGTGGTCGTCCTGGTCGCGGCCGTGCGGGCCAGCGACTCCCAGCGCGACACCCAGCGGGCCACCTTCCACGCACGTGCCGCCCGCGGGCGTCCGGAACCGGTTGACGCAACCGGCGTGGCCACAAGCCTCAACTACAACGGCCAGCACTACTCTCTGCGGGTGTTCCAGACCGGTCCGCGTACCTATCGCGTCGACACGGGCGATGCCGTGGCCGAGGTGGCCATCGACAGGGCCAACGATTTCGAGTGGACCGTCACCGCCGCGGGCCGCGATCGCCACGTCGTCGTTGCCTCATATGCGACCGGCTGCCTGCTCGAACTCGACGGGATCGCCCACATGGTCGACCGCGACGAGGGCATGACCGTGCGCGCGCAGTGGCCGGCTCTCATCGTCGCGGTCTTCGTCTCCCCGGGGCAGGAGGTGGCCGAGGGTGACCCCCTCGTCGTCGTCGAGGCGATGAAGATGGAGTCCACACTGCGGGCGCCGTTCGGCGGAACGATCACGTCCGTGGCAGTGCTGCCCAATGAGCAGGTGCACTCCGGCGTCCCACTGGTCCTTATCCGCCCGGCATCGCCCGGCGACGTGGCGCGCCACGTACAGCCGGCCACCGGCTCGCGAGTCAGCTTCGCCGGCATGGCCCTGTCCGACACCTCCGGTCGCCCGCCGTACGAGCGGGTCTACGCCGCCCTGCGCGACTACCTGCTGGGCTACGAACTCGACCCTGCGGCCCTGTCGGAGCTGCTAGCCGAGCAGCACACGTTCGCCAACCGCGCCAGCGCCGGCGACACCAGACTGCTGGCGGCCGAGGACGCCTTCCTCGAACTGTTCTCCGACCTCGGGCTGCTCTGGCAGTCCGAGCGCGAGGGTGGCGCCCAGTCCGATCTGCGGGTGATCACCGCACGTGAACACCTGCTGGGCTACGTCCAGTGGCTGGACCCGGACCGGGCGGGCCTGCCTGCCCAGATGCGTCGTCGCCTGTCCAAGGTCCTGGCCCACTACGGCGTGTCCGACCTGCGTCGCAACCCGGACCTGGAGCAGGCCGTAGTCCTTCTGTTCGGAGCCCAAGCGCGGCGCCCGCAACTGACCCAAGTCGTGACCGGCATCCTGGAGCGACGCCTGCGCTACCGCGACCTCATCCTGCCCTTCGTCGACGACTCGGCACGCACCCGCTACGACCGCCTCATCGCATCGACCCACGAGCAGCTCGAGTACGTGGCCGACCTCGCCCGGGACGCCCGGTTTCGGTTCATCGACGAGCCGGTCGTGGAGGCCGGACGCGCCCAGACCCAGGCCCGTATGGAGGCCCACCTCGACGCCCTCGCCGAGGACCCCAACCGCCCGGAGCGCGCCGAACGCATCGCGGCCCTGGTGGCAGCCCCCCAACCGATGCGCCAGCTGATCCTGCGCCGCCGTATGGCGGGAGCTGACAAGGACCTGCAGGCCGCACTGCTGGAGATCCGCGCACGGCGCTGGTACCGGATCCGCCCACTGCGCGACCTGCAGGTTGTGGAGATCGACGGGATCATGCTCTGCCACGCCGATTACGACTTCGAAGGGCGATCGATCCATCTGGTCATGGCCTCCACGCCGATAGAGGACGTCCGCTCAGTGGGCGCGGCCATCGCCGACTACCTGGCCGACGTGGATCCGAACCGCCACCCGATCGTCGACCTCATGACGTGGCGGGCGCACAGCGAGCCGAACGGCGACGGACTCTCCGCAGTGGTCGCAGATCTGGTCGGCGACTGGGACCTGGGCCGACCGATCTGGCGCCTCGATGTGACCGTGACCAGCACGGCAGCCGACGTCGACCCGGAGAACCAGACCCAGTACTTCACATTCCGCGCGGGCGAGGACGCCACTCTGGCCGAGGACCGCTTCTACCGCAATCTTCACCCGATGCTGGCCAAGCGTCTCGAACTATGGCGCCTGGGGAACTTCGAGTTGACCCGTCTACCCTCACTCGAGGACGTGTACCTGTTCCACGGTGTGGCTCGCGACAACCCCAAAGACCATCGCCTATTCGCGCTGGCAGAAGTCCGCGACATGACGATCGTTCCCGATCCGCGCGGCGGCGCCCCGGGCTACCCGAACCTTTGGCGGATGGGCCTGCAGGCGATCATCGCTATGCGGCGGGCCCGGGCCACATTCCCGGAACGCGGCCGTCCGCTGGCCAACCGGATCACCCTGTTCGTACGGCCACCCTGGACGGTGCCACGAGAGCATTGGTCGGACCTCGCGGAGATGATGGTCCCGCTGGCGGGCGGCGCCGGCTTGGAGTTGGTCGTCTTGCGCACGTCGATCCCCCAGCCCGACGGAACGCTGAAACCCACGGTGCTCAATGTCGACGGCATCATCACCCAGGACATCACCATCTCGGAGGAACCCGTCCGCGACGACATCGTGCGCCCGCTCACCCGCTACCGGCAGAAGGTGCTCACCGCGCAGAGGTTCGGGGTGCCTTACCCGTTCGAGGTCCTGCGGATGTTCGCCCCGCAGCCCGGCATCGTCGGCAAGTTCCTCCCAGGACACTTCGTGGAGCACGACCTCGACGAGACGGGCGAGGCCCTGGTCCCGGTCTCGCGGGAGCCCGGTTTGAACAGCTCGAATCTGGTCGTCGGGCTGCTCACCACGTACACCGTGGCCTATCCCGAAGGAATGACCCGGGTGATTATGCTGTCCGACCCGACTCGCGGGCTGGGCAACCTTGCTGAACCGGAGTGCCGGATCGTCAACGCGGCGCTTGCCTTGGCTGCGGACATGGGCGTGCCCGTCGAGTGGTTCGCGGTCTCCTCCGGTGCCCTGATCTCGATGGAGTCGGGCACGGAGAACATGGACTGGATCGCGCTCACCCTGCGACGGATCATCGAGTTCACCCAGGGGGGCGGCGAAATCAACATCGTCGTAACCGGCATCAACGTCGGCGGCCAGCCCTACTGGAACGCTGAGGCCACGATGCTCATGCACACTCGCGGCATCCTCATCATGACCCCGGGCAGTTCAATGGTCCTGACCGGCAAGCAGGCGCTGGACTTCTCCGGTGGCGTGTCCGCCGACGACAACCTGGGCATCGGCGGTTACGAGCGGGTGATGGGTCCCAACGGTCAGGCGCAGTACTGGGCGCCGTCGCTGGCCGACGCCTGCGAGTTGCTGCTGCACCACTACGAGCACACGTACGTCCAGCCCGGCGAGCGATTCCCGCGCCGGATCCACACCAGCGACCCGACCCACCGCGACGTCCGGTCGTTCCCACATGCAGCGGTCCCCGACTGCGACTTCACCGTGGTGGGAGACGTCTTCTCCGCCGAGCACAACCCGGAGCGCAAGAAGCCGTTCGATGTGCGGTCGGTGATGCGATCGGTGACCGACCAGGACAGCGAGCCGCTGGAGCGCTGGGAGCGCTGGCGCGGGGGCGAGAACTCCGTGGTCTGGGACGCCCGTGTCGGCGGGATAAGCGTCTGCATGCTCGGCCTGGAATCCCGGCCGATCGCACGACGCGGGTTCGTCCCCGCCGACGGCCCACCGTCATGGACGTCGGGCACGCTGTTCCCCCAGGCGTCGCGAAAGACCGCCCGGGCGGTGACCGCCGCCAGCGGCAACCGCCCGCTGGTCGTCCTGGCGAACCTGTCGGGCTTCGACGGCTCACCAGAGTCGATGCGGCACTGGCAGCTGGAGTACGGCGCGGAGATCGGTCGGGCGGTGACCAACTTCAAGGGCCCCATCGTGTTCGTCGTGATCTCGCGATACCACGGTGGTGCGTTCGTCGTGTTCTCCAAAGCCCTGAACCCCCAGATGGAAGTCGTGGCGGTCGAAGGCTCGTACGCATCGGTGATCGGGGGCGCCCCGGCTGCCGCGACGGTGTTCGCCCGCGAGGTCCGCGGCCGTGTGAACGCCGATCCCCGCGTGGTCGCAGCCAAGAAACTGCTTGCCGAGTCCTCCGGCGCCGAGGCGACCGAGTTGCGTGCGCGGTTGGCTGAAATCACCGAGCATGTGCGCTCGGAGAAACTGGGCGAGGCCGCAGGCGAGTTCGACGCCGTGCACACGATCGACCGGGCCTTGGCGATGGGCTCTGTGGACCGGATCATCTCGGCGGCACAGTTGCGCCCTTACGTCATCGACGCCCTCGAGCGAGGAATGGCCCAGGAACCGACGCCGCAGTGACGCGACTACTCCACCAGCGGCTGATTCACCCACGAGTGGATCGGTTCGGCCTGCGAGAGATCGGCTGAGCCCGGCAGCACATGCGGGGGCTCGGCCAGGCCGGTGGCCGCCACGACGGTAAGCAGGAAGACGCCGTCCCGGCGCCACCATCCGGGGAACCGGCCGGCTCCCGATACCACGTGCAGGCGCTGCCAGTCGCCGGCTCCGGCGCCAATACCCGACGGATCCTCCAGCACCACTTCGACCGTCCGGGTGTCCGCGCGCAAGCCGGTGCGCAGGACCTTCAGGGCGCTCTCCTTGGCCGACCAGATCAGGTTCGCTGCTGCATCCGGCCCGTCGGAGCCAGGCGCCGTTGCCACGATGTCGCGCTCGGCGGCCGTCAGGAAGTCGCGGACGAACCCGTCGCTGCGCAGTTCGACGATCTCGAGGTCGACCCCGACGGCACCGAGGTCCGGCCCGACGAGGCACACCGACCAGCCGGCCCGGTCGGTCAGGGAGATGTCCAGGCCGAGGGCCCGGCCGTCGACCTCGACGTAGGGGGCACCGGTCATCCTGTTAAGGACTGCGATGCGGCCGAGGCTGACCGGGTCGCTCGCGTGCCCGACCGCGGCAGCGACCGCGCACTTGCCCGCGTACCGGCGAAGCAGGTACTCGGTGCGGCGCTTGCTGAATCTCATTGTGGAGGCCCGCGCAGCCTCGGCCCCGGTCAACCACTGCTGACCCTGCGGCACCTGCGACTCGCCGCAAACCAGCCACTGCATCTGGTCAGGGTAGCCGACTCCGCGACGTCAGCCGCGGCTCGGTGGTGAGCATCGGTGCCCACCGATTGCACTTCTCGACGCTCACGCGGGAGATCTATGCG
>JALOLM010000142.1 GCA_025455985.1 Candidatus Nanopelagicales bacterium
CAATAGCAGCGAGGCCGCATCGGCCATCTGCGGAGATGTGGCAACGGTGTGCAGATGGTCGATCGCGTCGAAGCGCTCCAGGACAAGGGCGTCGTCCTGCGGCCTGTCCGCGAAGACCGGTTGCAGCGAGGCGACGGTGTCCGCGCTCAGGTCCGCGCGGATCAACTCGTCGCGCTGCAGTTCGTTCACGGGCACGACGCTGCGGTCGAAGGCGCCGGACTCCCAGGCGGCGACGGCCTTCTTGTGCGTCTCCAGCGCGTAGCTGTCGAGTTGTTCGCGCGTGAAGCCCTCGAGCGTTGCGTTGAGATCCGCGGCGATCCCCATGTGCACCGCGGGACACGCTCTCGACACCGCCGGCCACGATCAGTGACGCATCGCCGGCCCGCACCTTGGCAGCCGCGGTGGCCACGGCGTCGATCCCCGACGCGCAGAACCGGTTGAGCGTCACGCCCGGCACCGGCCATCCCGACAGCAGGTTCGCGGTCCGGGCCAGATCGGCGCCCTGCTCGTCGATCTGGGAGGCGACCCCGAGGATGACGTCGTCGACGGTTGCCGGGTCCAGACCCGTGCGCTTCCCGAGCGCCTCCTGCAGCCGGGTCACCAGATCCAGGGCGGACAGGTCGTGCAACCCGCCCTTGGGGCTGGCCTTACCTCGTGGGGTCCGCACCCAGTCCAGTACGAAGACGTCAACCATGGCTTCACCTTAGGCCGACCGCTTGTGGCAGCGGCCGGGTTGAATCCGCTGGCTGACCGACGGGAGCCGGGATCAGTGCTTCGAAAGGCGTGCGGTTTGCACCCGGAGCAGGCCTACCCTGAAACCATGATTGGGATTCTCGGGGGCTACCAGACCGATTACGCGCGCAATTGGACCAAGGAGGGCTCGGACATATCCGGGCTGGTGGCGGAGGTCGTGGCTGGCACGCTCGAACACGCCGGGCTTGAGCCGGAGGACATCGGCGTGATCCATGTGGGCAACGCCTTCGGGCAGTTGTTCACCGGTCAAGGTCACCTCGGTGCCATGCCCGCAACCGTGGAACCCCGTCTGGCGGGTGTGCCGGCAGCCCGGCACGAGGCGGCATGTGCGTCGGGCGGGATCGCCCTACTGGCCGCGATGGCCGATCTGGAATCCGGCCGATACGACGTGGCGCTGGTGCTGGGGGTTGAGCTCGAGCGCAGCGTCCCCGGCGATGTCGCGGCCGACCACATGGGGGCCGCCGCGTGGGTGGGCCGTGATGCTCAGGGTGCCAAGTTCGTCTGGCCATGGTCGTTCAGCGAACTGGCCGACGAGTACGACCGGCGCTACGGGTTGAACGACGAACACTTGCGCGCGATCGGCCGACTGAACCTGGCCAACGCGAAGCGGAATCCGCTGGCGCAAACGCGGGCGTGGACCTACCGCGACGACGAGGTCGGCAATCCCGTGGTGGAGGGCCGGCTGCGCCGCAACGACTGTAGTCAGGTGACCGACGGGGCGGCCGGTTTGGTGCTGGTCGCGGAGCGCAGTGGGCGTGTCCCGCAAGCGCAGATCCTGGGGTGGGGACACCGCACAGTTGGCCTCCCGCTGGGACCGAAGTTGGCCGCGCGCGAGGAACTCGTGATGCCGCACGTCGCTGCCACGATCCAGGACGCGTTCCGAAGGGCAGGAGTTGCGGACGTCTTCGAGGTGGACGGCATCGAGACCCACGACTGCTTCACCCCCAGCGAGTACATGGCCATCGATCACTTCGGGATCACCGCCCCGGGACGGTCGTGGGAGGCGATTGAGAACGGCGATCTGGAGATGGGCGGACGCATCCCGATGAACCCCAGCGGGGGGCTGATCGGCGGTGGGCATCCGGTCGGTGCCACCGGGGTGCGGATGGTGCTTGACGCCCATCGCCAAGTGACGGGCGCGGCCGGGGAGTACCAGGTGCCCGGTGCGCGACGGTTCGCGACATTGAACATCGGTGGCAGCACTGCGACGACAGTGAGCTTCGTGGTGGGCGCGGTCTGAGTGATCTGCGATGTGGAAGCCTGAGGCCATGCCAGCCCGGGACCTCGAGTTCATGGCGGAGGCCTGCGCGCTGGCGCAGGAGGCCGTGGCACAGCGCTGGGGTGGGCCCTTCGGCGCAGTGGTGGTTCTCGACGGGCAGGTCATCGGACGCGGACAGAATCGGGTGCTGCTCACCGGGGACCCAACTGCCCACGCCGAGATCTCAGCGATCCGCAAGGCCTGTGAAGTGCTCAATCCTTGGGCCCCGGCCATCGGCGGTCAGCACCAGGACCAGTCGACTCTCGCGCTGATGGACAGGCCGGTTGGTGACGCCGATCCGGCACCCGCTCGCGCACGGATGTTGTACGGGGCGGTCCTGTACACCAGCGCCTTCCCCTGTCCCATGTGCCTGGGCGCCATCTACTGGGCCAGGATCTCCACGGTCTTCTACGGATGCTCGGCCGACGACGCAGCAGCCATCGGTTTCGACGACGCGTTCATCTATGACGACTTCGCAAATCCGGTGCAGCAGCGCCGGGTGAACCTGCAGCAGATAGGCCGGGACCTCGGACTGGGCGCCTTCCGGGCGTGGGAGTCGTTGGCGCACCGGCACCCGTACTGAGCGTCGTCACCTCGCGCCTCGCTTCCCCGCGTCATGGCATGCTTGCAAAGTTGCATAATTCTGCAAGTCGAGGGAGCCGCGAATGCCCGTTCCGCTCTATCGGGCCAAGGCCGAGTTCTTCCGCATCCTGGGTCACCCCGCCCGGATCCGGGTGCTGGAGTTGCTGGCTGAAGGGGACAAGCCCGTGCACGAGTTGCGGGCGGCCATCGGGATCGAAGCGGCCAGTCTGTCCCAACAACTGTCGGTCTTGCGCCTGGCCGGGCTGGTGAGCAAACGGCATGAGGCCGGTGATGTCGTCTATACGCTGTCCCTGCCGGCCGTGAAGGATCTGTTGGCGGCCGCGCGTGAAATCATCGCGACCCGTGCCGCCTCTGAGGGTGGACTCGTCGATGAGCTCACACCGCGATGAGTGAGGCAACCGGGTCCGGCTGGTTCCACGATCTGCGAAACGGATCTCGGTGGACGGGTGCGCGACTGCGTGCGCTGCTGCCGAGATCCGCTGACTACCGCGCGATGCGTATCGCCCCGCAGCGGGATCTGATCGCAGGCATCACAGTCGGTGTAGTTGCGCTTCCGCTCGCGCTGGCGTTCGGGATCACCTCAGGTCTGGGCGCGGCAGCAGGACTGATCACCGCAATCGTCGCGGGGACCGTCGCAGCGGTGTTCGGCGGCAGCAACGTCCAGGTCTCCGGTCCGACCGGGGCGATGACGGTAGTGCTCGTTCCGATCGTCGCTGACTACGGCGGCAACGGTGTCCTCGTGGTCGGGCTTCTCGCCGGTCTGCTGCTCGTGGTTATGGCGTTCGCCGGCCTCGGCCGCTACGTGAGGTTCATCCCGCTGCCCGTGATTGAAGGGTTCACGCTGGGGATCGCCGTGATCATCGCGCTCCAGCAGGTCCCGGCGGCGCTGGGAGTGCCCGCGCAGGGGGAGCAGGTCGTGCTGGTGGCGGTCGATGCCCTGCGGCAGTGGCTTGCGGCGCCGCAGTGGGTTCCGGTCATCGTCGCCGCGAGTGTCGCCGGACTGATGATCATTGCCGCTCGGCTGCGTATCAAGCCGGCCGTTCCCGTGGCACTCATCGCGGTGGTGGCAGCGACGATCCTGGTGCAGATGACGGCGCCTGACATCGCGCTGATCGGCACCCTGCCATCCACACTGCCGTCGCCGAGCCTGCCCGCATTCACCTTCAGCGACCTTCGGATTCTGGCCGCGCCGGCTGTCGCGGTAGCCGCCCTTGCCGCCTTGGAGAGTCTGCTGTCTGCGACGGTGGCCGACGCGATGAGCGTGTCCCAGCGCCACGATCCAGACCGTGAACTCTTCGGGCAGGGCCTAGCGAATGTGGCCAGCCCCATCTTCGGAGGAATCCCCGCGACCGCGGCTATCGCACGCACGGCGGTCAATGTTCGGACGGGTGCAGTCTCGCGGTTGGCAGCCATCGTCCACGCGGGGGTCCTCCTGATCGTCGTGCTGGCGGTCGGTCCGCTTGTGGCTCTCATTCCGTTGGCCGCGCTGGCGGGGGTCCTGATCGCCACGGCCATGCGCATGGTCGAGGTCTCGAGCCTGCGGGTGCTGCTCCGGTCAGGCCGAAGCGATGCTGCGGTGCTGATCGTGACGTTCGTGGCCACGGTCGCGCTGGATCTGGCCACTGCGGTGATCCTGGGGATCGTGGCAGCCGGGGCCATGGCACTTCGTCAGGTGGCGAAGTCGGCGAATCTCACGGAGACGCCACTGGCAGCGGTTGACAGCACGGACACCCACACTGACGAGGAGCGCACGCTGCTCGACGAACACATCATCGCGTTCCGCTTCGAGGGTCCGCTGTTCTTCGGCGGTGCCCACTCAGCGCTGCTTGAACTGTCCGAGGTCAGCGACATCCGGGTGGTCATCCTTCGACTGAGTCACGTGACGACGCTGGACGCGACCGGTGCGGCGGTGCTGTCGGACACGATCCGCAGCCTCGAGAACCGGGGGATCACGGTGCTGATCTCGGGGTTGCCCACGCGCTTCGAGACTCGGCTGCAGGCCACCGGAATTTTGGAGCACCTGGCCGACCAGAACCACACGTTCGACCACACCCCCGATGCCATCGCCCATGCCCGACGGCATGTGGCCCGGGACGGCCACCACATTGTGTAGTTGACGCGAGCCGGCCCCGCACAGCGTGCCCGGAACGTACTCTGAGCCCATGGACATCGAGATCGTCGGTCGCATGCTGAGCACTCTGACCGAAGACGACGACCACCCGTATCGCACCGGACCGTGGCGGCCGCAGAACACCGAATGGCGCGCCGACGATCTCGAGGTGGAGGGCGAGCTGCCCAGCGACCTCGACGGGGTCTACCTGCGGAACACCGAGAACCCCGTGCACCCCGGGATCGGGCGCTACCACCCGTTCGACGGCGACGGGATGATCCACATGGTCGGGTTCAAGGACGGCCGCGCCTTCTACCGCAACAAGTTCGTACGGACCGATGGCCTGCTGGCCGAGCAGCAGGAGGGCGGGCCGCTGTGGGCGGGTTTGGCTGAACGCCCGGAGAAGGCCAAGCGCCGAGGGGTCGGGGCGCGGCACCTACTCAAGGACGCATCCAGCACCGACGTTGTGGTCCACAACGGGTTCGCGCTGTCGGCGCATTTCGAGTGCGGCGATGCTTACCGTCTCGACCCGCTGACCCTCGACCCTCGGGGCAAGGCTGCCTGGACCCCTGAGCGCGGCACCAGTGCGCACCCGAAGCTCGACGAGCACACCGGTGAGTTGATGTTCTTCAACTACAGCATCGACGAGCCGTTCCTCAACTACGGCGTGGTGGACGACACCGACACGCTGGTCCACTACGTTCCGATCGACTTGCCCGGTCCGCGCATCCCACACGACATGGCCTTCACGCAGAATTACGCGATCCTCAATGACTGTCCGTTGTTCTGGGAGCCCGAGTTGATGGCCAAGGGCGTCTACGCGCCAATGTTCCACCGCGAACTGCCGACCCGACTCGGGGTGATCCCGCGCCGTGGCAATGGCGACCAGATCCGCTGGTTCGACGCCGCGCCGACCTACGTCCTGCATTGGGTCAACGCCTATGAGGACGGCGACGAGATCATCCTCGACGGGTTCTTCCAGGACGACCCGCAGCCCAGCGTCAGTCCCGATGCGTCCTACTACGAGCGGCTCTCGCGGTTCATCTCGTTGGACGGTATGCAGACGCACCTGCACCGGTGGCGACTCAACCTGGCCACCGGGTTGGCCAAGGAGGAGCGGCTGTCCGATTCGATCACTGAGTTCGGGATGATCAACGGGTTGCACGGCGGTCGTCCGCACCGCTACACGTATGCGGCCACGGCAGTTCCAGGAAAGTTCCTCTTCAACGGTCTGGTCAAGCACGATGTGGTGACCGGCGCGGAGGAGCGGTTCGCACTGCCCGAGGGCGTCTACTGCAGTGAGACCGCGATGGCGCCCCGGATCGGCAGCACGGGCGAGGACGACGGCTATCTGGTCACGTTCACGATCGACATGGTCGAGGACCGCTCGCAGGCTCTGGTGTTCGACGCGAGCCGGGTGGCCGACGGACCGATCGCGAGGGTGACACTGCCGGAGCGCATCAGCAGCGGGACCCATTCGACGTGGGCGCCGGGGTCAGCCCTGCCCGGTTGGGACGCTGCCTGAATCTCAGGCGTAGCGGGCGATGACCATGGCGGCGATGACCGCGATGATCAGCAACGTGCCCGCGATGTCGGCGCCGTAGGACAGCGGTTTCCTACTCCATTCCTGCAGCCGGACGCCGAGGTTGCCGTCAAGCAGGTTCACGCGGGTCATTGACATGAAC
>JALOLM010000006.1 GCA_025455985.1 Candidatus Nanopelagicales bacterium
CGGGCCAAGGACGCGGTATTGGGGCTGTCCTGCGGCCCGAAGCACCCGTAGCAGCCGCGATGGAAGGCAGGGCACAAGGCCCCACATCCGGCTTGGGTCACCGGCCCGAGACAGGGCAGGCCGCGCGCCACAGCAACACAGGTGACACCACGGCGCTTGCATTCGACGCACACGCTGTAGGTGGGAATGCGCGGCCGGCGGTTCTGCAGATAGGCACCCACCACCTCGAGCAACTGCTTGCGGTCGATCGGGCAACCACGCAACTGGAAGTCGACGCTGACATGTGCCGAAATCGGCGTGGACCGTTCCAGCGTGCTGATGTACTCGGGATGGGCATACACCGCGGTGATGAACTCCGAGACGTCGGCGAAGTTCCGCAGTGCCTGGATGCCGCCGCTGGTGGCACACGCCCCGATCGTGACCAGTCGCTTCGAAGCCGCCCGCACCTGCTGTATCCGCTCGGCGTCCTCGGCGGTCGTGATCGAGCCTTCCACCAGACTCAGGTCGTACGGACCCCGCGCCACTGCGCTGGTGGCCTCCGGGAAGTACGCGATCTCAACGGCCTCAGCCACTGCCAGCAGCTCGTCCTCGCAATTGAGCAGACTCAACTGGCACCCATCACAGGAGGCGAACTTCCAGACGGCCAACTTCGGCGTGGACGGTGACATCACAACTCCCGAACATCCAGTAGTGGGGCAAGCTGGCTGTAGGGGAGCACTGGACCGTCAACACACAGGAAGAACTCCCGCAACTGGCAGTGCCCACACAGCCCAGCCCCGCACTTCATGTTGCGCTCCATGGACAGCCGCATCCGATGCGGCGCAACTCCTCGACCAAGCAGGGCATTGGCCGTCAGCGTCATCATGATCTCCGGGCCGCACACCAGCGCGAGAGTGCGCGGCGGGTCGAATCCGGCTCGTCCGACCAGCGTGGTGACCGGACCCACCCTGCCGTCCCACTCAGGGGGTGCGTAGTCCACGGTCACTGCAACCTCGATCCGGCACTCGTCGGCCCATCGGCGCAGGTCGTCCTCGAAAAGGATGTCCGCTGGTGACCGCGCACCGTAGAGCAGGACCACACGGTCGTACTCATCACGCCGGGAGGCCACCTCCAGCAACGCCGGGCGCAACGGCGCCAGCCCGATCCCGCCGGCGACCATCAGCAGATCGCCGCCCACGCCATCGCCTGGTCGCCAGCCTGTCCCGTAGGGACCTCGCACACCCACCACTGCGCCGACCTCCGCCGACACCAGCGCGTGGGTCACGTTCCCCACATCACGGATGGTGTGCATCAAGGGATCCGGCCGCGTGGGATCCCCGCAGATCGAGATGGGCACCTCCCCCACCCCGAACGCATGCAGCATGGTGAACTGTCCGGGCGCAAACACCAGCGGATCGCTGCCCATCGGCTCCAGCGAGAGCGTCACGGTGTCATCGGTGTCCAGGTGAGAGGCCACGACCCGGAAGGGCCGCGGCACCATCGGATCCCGCGAGACCGGCGGCTGCTGAGTGGTGGCTGCGGTCACATCGGCGCTCCGTACATGTCGAGCATCTGAACGCGGGCGGCCTGCAGTCGCTCGTACATGACGTGCGACACCCTGCGCATCAAGGCGTATCCGAGAGCGGGATCCGCATCGCACTTGCCGCGCAAACAGGCCCCGTCGAACTCGACCGCACTGGTGTCCGCCGCCGCCCGAGCATCGAAGGTCCACAGATACGGCGGCACCAACCACGACCAGCCGACCACGTCCCCGTCATGCACCGTGTCCAGAGTGATCGTGCCCCGCGACGGATTGTGCAGTTCGATGGCCACGCGGCCGTGGCGCACCAGGTAGAAATCGTTCGCGGGCTGACCCGCGCTGAACAGCATCTGCCCTTCGGCGAACCGGGCGGTCCGCGCGCACCCGGCCAGTTGTTCAAGAACGGGGTCGGGAAGCCCTGCGAAGAACGGGCTGTCGTGGAGTAACTCAGTGATGCTGCGCATGCTGGCCTCCTGCTGTCTGCTGCGATGCTGCCCGCAGGGCATCGACCTCCGCGGTGATATCGATCGCGGCCGGGCACCAGGTGATGCAGCGGCCACAGCCCACACACCCGGAGGTACCGAACTGGTCGATCCAGGCAGCCAACTTGTGGGTCACCCACTGCCGGTAGCGCGCGCCGGTGGACGCCCGCACGAAGTTCGTGTGCAACTGCGAGTACTCCTGCGAGAAACACGAGTCCCACACCCGGTGCCGCTCATCGACGTCACCGCTGAGATCACTGACATCCTCAACCGTCGTGCAGAAGCAGGTCGGGCAGACCATGGTGCAATTCGTGCAGGCCAGGCAGCGTTCGGCAACCTCATCCCAATGCGGGCTGCGGGCCTGCGCATAGAGCATTTCCGGCATGTCGTCGGTCCGCAGCACACGACCCATCCGCGCGGTTGCCGTTCGCACCACATCATCGGCGGCGGCCGTGTCATCACTTGTGACCGCACGTGGGGGTAGTTCGGCTAGAAGGTCCTCCCCCACCGGCGATCCCGCTTCTGCCAGGAACCGGTGCTCGGTTTCCAACAACTCGGTCAAGGCGATGTCGTAGCCGGCAAGAGGCCGTGGCCCGGTGCCCATGGATGCGCAGAAGCAGGTCCCAGCCGGATCAGCGCAGGTCACCGCGACGATGAAGGTATCGGCTCGTCGAGCCGCGTAGCGCGCGTCCACCAGACCACGCGAGGTCAACACGGTGTCATGCACACTGAGCGCCGCGAGGTCACACGATCGCAGCCCGAGCAAGGCCACCGGAGAGGGCTGGGGTTGCGCCGGTTCCACCGTGAACCCACCTTCGGGACCACGCCGACCTCGCCACAACATCTCGTCGGCCGGGAAGAACACCGGCTTGGCCGACTGCACGGGAGCGGCGTATCCGAAAAGCGCCTCGTCGCCACGCTCACGAAGTCGGTAGTGCCCGGCATCCTGCTCGTCCGCCACCCCGCGCGGCAGGTCGTCCAAAGTCGATATCTCTGAGATCACGATGGCGCCATCTCGGACGGTGGGACCCAGCACGGCATAACCACGGCCCTGCAGAGCGTCGATGAGACCCTGCAGCCCGCAGAGGTCCAAGATCGACTTCTCAGCCATGCGCACCTCCGACGGCGCTGATTCCAGCGTACTCGCGTGCACGGTCCAGCGATGTCGAATCGACGCCGCAGCGACCGACCCGTCAGTGACCCAACCGGGTGAGCCACTCCTGAGGCCCGACCACAACCAGCTGGTGGGTCGCCCGCGATACGCCGACCCGCAGCAGCACCTCGGCGACAGCCTCGTCGTGGAAGCCGTTGATGGCCAGCACGACGACGGGGCGTTCGAGGCCTTTGAACCCCTTCACGGTGGACACCGCAACCTGGTCCGGGGCGAGCAGGGAGGCGGCGAACTGCGCTGGCCCCAACTCCTGCACCCGCTTGATGTGCTCGGGGTGACGCCGCCACGTGGTCAGAAGCGCGATGTCCGCGGCCTGATAATCGCCGCCTCCCAGCAGCGTGTGAACCACCTTGTCCGCGACCGCGACGGCCTGCTCGACCGGTGCTTCGAAGAACTCAACCGGTGGGCCCGAGGCACCGCGACACTCTTGCGGTTGTCCCGACAGCGCCTCCAGGACCGCCGCGATCTGCACTGTGTTCCGGACATTCTGGTCCAGCTCCACCTCCACGATTGGAAGGTCCCGCGCCTGACGTCCGTAGAGTTCCTGGTCGTCATCGCCGAATACGACCATCGGCCCCGACGCAGGGTCCCAGAGCAGCGACTCCACAGCATCCCACCAGGAGTCTTCAAGGTCCTGCGCCTCGTCCACCACGACGAGGTCGAAGCGGTCATCAGAATCCGCAGCCATCCGCGCGAGGGCCGGCGGGAGCCCATCCCAGAACTCCTGGGGCGACCCGGTGGGGACCTGGGCGCCGGTCCATTCGATGGCCAGTTGATGAAGAGTGCCGATCCACGCCGGACGCTGGTCCTCAGGCCAGCCCGAAGCGACGGCGGACAGATGCAGAGCCAGCCCGCGGTTGTAGCAAAGCAGCGCGACCCGCGCGCCGCGGATCGTCTCCTGCCGGGAGTGCTCAAGAGCCAACCACGTCTTACCCGTGCCGGGACCACCGGTGACCAGGATCCGGTCGTTGTTGCGCAGGACCCGCAAGATCTCGTACTGGTTGCGCGTGATCATGTCCGCGCGACGGGAGGCCAGCGCCGCCTTCTGCTGAACTGACGGCTTCGGCAGACGTCGCTCCAGCACATCAAGGAGTTCTTCGACGTCGAAGGCTTGACCGGTGTACAGGGCGGCGGACAGACGCGCGCTGAGATGGGCGATGCCATCGATCCACTGGGAGCGTTTGGAGTCCGACGGCACAAAACCCGCGGGCAGCACCGTATCCGGAAGCACCACGACCGGCGCCCACCGCGGCCAGATGACGCCCTGCCCGCTCACGAAATCCCCGATGGCGAAGCCGGCCTTCTGCGCCTGCCACATGGGGTCCTTGATCGGGTGATCCCGCCCGGTGTGATCGCGGGAGAACCACTGGTCGTCCGCAGTCCAGACCAAACCGCCTTTGACCTCCACCACTCCGGACCCGACCCCGGGGATGAACACCAGGAAATCGGCCTCACGCAGCACACCGCGGTCATCGAGAACCCGGTATTGACCGATCACAACGGCTTCATCGGGCAGTTCCTGCAGCGCCTCCCACACCCTTCTTTCAGCACCGAACCCGGGCTCGGAGTAGTCCGGGTTCGCCGGTACGTTGCGAGGCACGATCACGAGTCTGTCGCGACAGATGTACGCACGCCCGCTCAGGCAGCGGCAGGCGTACCGTGGAACCTGGGGGGTGGTGACGATGCGTCAGCGACTGCTCGCCGTCGCGGCGGGCGCAACCTTGCTGGTGACTGGCCTGACACCTGCGGAGTCGGCCACGATGAGCCGCACGGATGTGGCCGAGGCATTCATCGCGGCCATAAAGGCAAACGACCTGAAGACTGCCGCGAAGTATGTCGACGCCGTTGGCCCAGGGGGCAAGAGCGCCGTGCTGGTGCGGCCGGACTCCCTGTACAACGGTCAGTCGGCGTGGGACCAGGTGACCGGTGCCGACTGCAACGGGTTCATCTGCTCGGCGCGGAGTTTCCCCGCGACGCCCGAACCCGCCTGGTACGTGCTGAAGCGCGACGGGAGGTACAGAGTCGTTGCAGCCGCCTACCGGGAGAGCGCGGACTACCTCGAGAGCCAGGGAACCTTCGGGTGCCTGACAACTTCACGCAAAGTGCGCAACCGCAAGTCCGACTGGAACCTCGTGCGCGAGGTACCCCAAGGGACTCCGGTCTGGTGGCTCTCCGGCAACGGCAACACCAACGTTGCCGTCGATGCCGGCTCGCGGGTTCCGCGGAAGAAGATGATCTACGGGTTCATCCCGAAGGTGTGGAAGTACGTGTCGCCGGATTGCGGCGATTGATTCACGCTTTCGGCGGCGCTTTCTTGGCGGGAGCCTTCTTGGTTGCCGCCTTGCGCGGCGCAGCCTTCTTCGCTGGAGCCTTTTTCGCTGCAGTTTTCCGGGGCGCGGCCTTCTTCACCGGAGCCTTCTTCGCTGCCGCCTTGCGCGGCGCAGCCTTCTTTACTGGGCCTTTCTCAATCTCCACGAACGTGTCGATCGGAGGCGGCAGCTCCGCACGCATGTAGGAGATGCCGTCGTGAATGTGGACGTCCCACTTCAAGCCGCTGGATTGCAGCAGGTGCAGCATCCCATTGTTCTCAGCCAAGACACTGGCCACGATGGACGTGAATCCCAGACGCGTGGCCATATGCAGCATCGCTTGCAACATCTTGCGGCCCACGCCCCGACCTTGATACGCGTCTTCGACGATCATCGCGATCTCGGCGGCATGGCTTCCCTCGGAGGGATCCGGGAAGACGTTGCCCAGGCCCACGATCTCGCCGTCCTCACTCATGGCGACAAGCGTGGCGCCACGGTGTCCGCCCGCCAGGCGATACAGGCGCGTCCCGTGCCAGTCGGCGATCGAGAAGTAGCGCTGATAGCGACTGCGTTCCGAACTTCGATCGTGCATGGCAGCGACGGCATCGGAGTCTTCGGGCCGGGCAAGCCGGATCCACACAGTGCCGCCCTTGATGCTTTCGACCCACCCCACAGCTTCCTCATTGCCGGTCAGCGACGAGATCGCCGACGACAGCCTCAGTAGAGCCGACGCCCGGGTGCGTTCGGCCTTCGCGAACGGAGCCCAGGAGCGCTGAAGCACGACGTGCTGTTCGGCGGTCCATTGAAGTCGAAGAACGTCGGGTCCGTCGTCCGCGCCCTCGGTGGCAGGTGTCACCTCCACCAAGTCGGCTTCCACGAGTTCGGCTGCGGCAAGAGGCGCCAACTCCGGAGTACGCACTAAGGCCGCGGCGCCGTCGAGGACCCGGGTTGGCAGATCCAGGACGTCATCGGGTGAGCCCGGGCCCACGAAGACATGCTTGCCGACTGAACTGGCGGCAATACGGATGACCTCCTCGCTCACGGAATCCGGCGCCGTCAGGGCGACGTCGATACTGCGCAGACCGTCCTCGCGCCCCACCATCTGCACAGCCACGACGTAGGTGTGTAGCGACGCGAGCGCGCGGACAAGCCCCGCCACGGCTCCCGGCTGTTCGGAGACATCCACCCGGACCCGCCACGGCTGCCGGCCCTGGAACTCGTTGCGGAGCAGGACGTCCTGGGGCGAGATCGCCGTACCCACTCGCGCGATCAAGCCGATCCACTCGGCCATGCTCGGCTTGGATTCCAGTACGGGTTCGAGCAAGGCCAGGCCAGCGGACATCGCGATGGCCAACTGCACGATGGCCGCATCCGACACCCCCTCGTCCAAGCCGCCATTGGCGCGGATCTGAGCAACAAGCGCCGCCGCATTGTTCCAGCGGTACTGCATACGATCAGTCTCGATCGTGCGCAGGGAGTCGTCGAGGTGCGCGCGTGTCAGCGCCTCCAGCTCGAGGATGTCCCAACTTGCCGCGGGACTGGCGAAGACCTCTTGGGCGGCGGCCAGAATCACCGCGATCGGGGGTGTCTGGCCCGGGTCCGCTACTGCTGCCGCGAGCCTCTCCGCGGCAGAAGACCGCACGCGCGTGGCCATCACCTGGGCGAACAGTTCAGCACGTCCACCCGTGAGCCGACGCACTGTCTGCGATGACACCCCTGCCCGCTTGGCGACCATATTGATCTTTGTGCCGCTGAAGCCGTGGGAGGCGAACAGTTCCGCCGCGGCGTCAATGATCCGGGACCTGACCTCGTCCTCGTTCTTGGCCATGGACTCCCCTGGTGCTCGACGGTGTAGTTCCAGCATCCCTGGCCCAGCGCAGGTTCGCGCGTCAACCCCCGGGCGATAGTCGGTCAGACTCCCAGAATCAGGCGGAACCGATCATTCATGGCGACCTCGGGCAGCACTGCGGCAACCGCCGACGCTGCCTGGGACCTGGGCACAGCAGCCACTTCGGCGCCGTAGAGGGCAGCGATGAAGGGAGTCCTCGAATGCGCTTGGACACAATGCAGGAATACCGTCCTGTCCTCCGCCCTGAGCGCGCGCAGCATCGCCACCGCCTCGCGGGCGACCAACTCGAGATGACGGTTCTCCTCGCTCTCGCTGCGGTCCATGAGCCACACGTGAATGTGATTCCGGGCGGTGATCCTTGGCGGTGGGACCTCACTGCGACCCACGCGACACAACGAGACCACTGCATCGACCTCCTCCGGGAGATCTCGCAGGCCCCGGATGTCACCGATCCAGACACGGGCATCATGCGGATGCCGAACGCAGATCCCGGCGCCGTCCAGCCACGGGTAGAAGCTGTCCTGCCACGGTTCCCCGAGCGCGGCGGACGCGAGCTGGACGAGGTCGTCCCCGGTCAGACCCGGACAACCGTGCAGAGGGCGACGCCAGGCGAGCGGCACCGCAGACACACCCCAACGCGCACCCACCAGACCGCCTGTGATGGCCGCGACCGTGTCGGTGTCACCGCCGATGGCCACGGCATTTCGCACAGACGCCTCAAGGTGCCCGGCATCACCGTCGTCAGCGTGCACGATGGCCGACCAGGCCGCCTGCAGCGCCCGGACTACGAAGGTGTTATGGGCGCTGAACTCTCGGGGGGAGCCGGCCTCAGCCGCCTCGATCCACTGCAACCAACGACGCCGCCGGTCGGGCGCGATCAACTCGAGACCCACCCGGATGTCGAGGTCGCCGGAGAGGATTGCATGGCGTTGGGCGAGGTTGTGCAGCACACACGCATCGGCGGCCAGCGGATCCCCGTGCGTCAGGTGACTGTAGGTGCGGGCGGTGGTGGCTAGGGCTTCAGGATCGTCCAGGTATCCCAAAACCACGGGACTGGTTCGCATCAGTGAGCCATTGCCGGCGCTAGGAAGATCTGCGCGGAACATGGCGTCCGCCGCCGCCCGCGCGGTGTCGGAGGGCCGATCGGGCCTGGCTGTCCGCAGCACATGGGCTGTGATCCGGCCGATGTCCTTCGGGTTGCGCGACCATGCGACCCACTCGCGCACGACGTCGTCACGCGTCTGATCGTCCAGGAGATCTCGACCCGCGGCCAACGCCTGCAGGATGGGCACGGACATCGTGGTGTCATCGGTCCACTCGCCGGGCGCGAATGCGCCGAGCCCCCCGCCCTTCATGCGGGCCTCGTCAGCGCGAGGTGGCACCGAGTACTCGTAGCCGGCGCCCAACGCGTCACCCACCGCTTGCCCCACCACAGCCCCGATGGCGCGATCCTTCTGCGCAGTATTCAGTCGGCCGAGCCCGGCCCCCCGCGCCTCACATCGTGTTTCCATGACTCCCCCATTCAGCTGCGACCAGCGTGACACGGGGGTGTGACATGTTCGTCCGAGACGAACTCAAGGTGACATCGGGAGAGGTCGACATCAAGGGTGTGACCTCTTCGCCCGCAGTCTCTGAAGACCGGGAACTCCCGATGTTCGCAGCGGTGCGCGAGGCTTTGACCGACCAGCCGTTGTGCCCCGACGATTTGCTCGACATTGTGCGGACCGCCGACCCGGCCGTGACCCTCGACAAGTTGCTGGCAACGCTCTACAACAACCGTCAGTCCTTCAACCGGCTGCGCGGACGCTGGTATGTCCGTGAGTTGAGCCGCGCAGCCCAACTGCACGACCACCGGCCGGTGTGAGATGGCCCGCTGCTGTCCGGACTGCAGCCCGGCATGTCAGGAGTCCGGCATCGCCTTGGCCCAGGTGGCCGACCGAGGTGATCAATGGTGGGGCGCGCCTTTCGAAGACGGCATCGATACCCAAGCCGCGATCTTCGCTGGTGACGAGTGCTGCCCGGACTGCGCTTGGTGCCCTACATGCCAAGGCGGCTAGGACCGGAGCCGTTCAGCATCGATCCAGGATCCTCTGCATTGCCTGCTTCTCCGGCGCAGTCACCCATAGGTCGTATCTCTGCTTGGTGAGCACCTGAATCGACACGTAGGCACACCTGAAGGACTTCTTCGGCGGCAACCAGGTCGCCGCATCACCATCACTCTTCTGCAGGTTGAGGTCACCGCGGACTGCCAGTAGGTTGCGCCTGTCGTTCGCGAACCGTTCCCGCTGGGCCGGCGTCCAGAAAGAGGCACCGGTCTGCCAGGCGTTGGATAGTGGCACCACGTGGTCGATCTGCACCTCCAGGCTGGTCACAGGACCCCGCCGGAATTGGACACGCCGGCCGCTATAGGGGTCGGCAAGAACACCCGTGAGGACCACACAATCGTCGACGGTCTTGTTGGTCAGGTCTCGACGCAGGATGTCGTTCCTGGTGTCGCACCCGTTGTCGTTTACATCCGACCATGCCGTCCCGAAAGCCTCGCGGCTGTAAGCAGTCAAGGGCGCGCGGCCCTTCACGTCCAGCTCGGGCAGGGCCTGCCGGGCGGCTTCAACGTCGACAAACGGCAGTTGCTCTGGCGGCTCGATCGAGGAATCGTCCGGTTCATCCCGCTCGCTCGTGGGGGCCGGCGCAGTCGCCGCGGAGTCCGGCGGGGCAGGGTCGTCATCCCCTCCTGCAAAAGCCCAGACCAACGACGCGAGCACCGCCAGGACCAGAAGTCCGACAGCCCCGCCCGAAACTCTGGCCCTCTTCACCGCGACACCCCCTGTCACATCCGGTCACCTGCTCGACGATTGTCGGCCCCACATCACAGTTGTAAGGCAGTGGTATGACAGCCACGATGCGGTGTCGGGCGTTGGCACGTGGTCTCAGGTCGACTGCGCGGCCATCTCCGCCTCGAGAACGGTCCGGATCACGTTCACCGCCTCGTCGATCTGCGGCTCGTAGCCCCCGGCGATCGACGCCCAGGCCATGGCCAGGCTGGTGGCGTTGATCACCCTCAAAGTCTCGTCGGAAATCACCACATCGGGCAGATCAGCATCTAGGCGTTGACGCAGGCCCGACAGAGTGCTGGCCGCGAACGCTCCGTCAGGGTTGAAGAAGATGTGCAATGCCAAGTTCGGCTCCCGCTGCGCGAGGCTTCGCAGGGGCTCATAGGCCGTCGTCGCCAGCAGGTACTCACGCACGGCGCTGAGCGTGTACTGCAGGCCGGTGCCTGTGAAGCGTTCTTGTACTGCCGTCGCGAGTTTGATCGTCGTCGCCTCGATCACCCTGTCCATCAGTGCCTCACGGTCACCAACCCAGCGGTACAGCGTGGAACGGCCGACGCCGAGCCGCTGCGACAGTGCGGCCATGTCGACTCGCTCGCCCGCTTCGAAGGTGTCGATGGCCACGCGGATCACATCCTCGGGCGTGGGCCGGGCGAACTCAGCATTACCCTTCACCGGAGCGGGACACATGGCACCAAAGTACCGATGGGCACACCGCCGCTACTGGGCATCCCGCGACTGGGCGTGAAAAACTCACCCATGCCTCAGACAACTGCTGACGTGATTGTGATCGGCCTCGGCCCCGGCGGCGAGGACGTGGCGGGCAACCTCGCCGAAGCCGGCCTTGACGTGGTCGGCATCGAGAAGGAACTCGTGGGCGGTGAGTGTCCCTATTGGGGGTGTGTGCCCAGCAAGATGATGATCCGTGCCGCCGGCGCATTGCAGGAAGGCAGGCGGATTCCGCAACTGGCCGGAACCAGCGACGTCCATCCGGACTATCGCCCGGTGGCCCGGCGCATCCGGGACGAGGCGACCGACGACTGGAACGACCAGGTTGCCGTGGATCGCTTCACCGGCAAGGGTGGGCGATTCGTGCGCGGGACAGGTCGGCTCGTCTCCCGCGATCGGGTCGTCGTGGGCGACCAGACGTACAACGCCACCCGGGCTGTGGTGATCGCCGCCGGATCCCGGGCTGCGATCCCCCCGGTCCCAGGTCTTGAATCGACGCCGTTCTGGACCAACCGGGACGCAGTCAAGGCCGAGCAACCGCCGTCTTCGTTGATCGTCATGGGCGGTGGCGCGATCGGCGTAGAACTGGCACAGGTGTTCTCCCGGTTCGGCAGCACTGTGACCATCGTCGAAGGCGCCGATCGCATCCTGCCGCCCGAGGAACCTGAGTCCTCTCAGATCCTCAGCGAGGTTCTGAGCGCGGAGGGCATCGACATCCACACAGGCCGGTTCGTGGACGCTGTCGCCTACACCGACGGCATGTTCGAGGTGACCGTGGGCGGTGTGACTATGACCGCTGAGAAGGTGCTGGTGGCCACTGGACGCACCCCAAACAGTGATCTTGTCGGCGCAGAGGTGCTTGGGGTGGACCTCCCCGGTGGCTACCTGCCCGTCGACGATCACATGCAGGTCGTTCCCGGGGTCTTCGCGGTCGGTGACATCGCCGGGAAGGGCGCCTTCACCCATATGGCGATGTACGAGGCAGCGATCTGCGAACGGGCGATCCTGGGCCGACCCGGCGCGGGCGCCGACTACTCAGCGGTGTCCCATGTGACGTTCACCGATCCGGAGGTCGGTTCCGTGGGCCTGACCGAACAGCAGGCCCGGGCAGCCGGGATCACTGTCGCCGTGGGCACAGTGTCCGTGCCGAGCACTTCCCGCGGCTGGATCCACAAGGTCGGCAACGAAGGAATCATCAAGGTCGTCGCCGACGCCGAGCGTGGGGTCCTGGTCGGCGCCACGAGTGTCGGCCCCACTGGCGGCGAGGTGTTGTCATTCCTCGCCTTGGCGGTGCGCGCGCAGGTCCCGATCGCCACCCTGAAGAACATGATCTACGCGTATCCGACGATCTGGAGGGGAATCGAGACGGCTATCCACGACACCGGGCTCTGACCGACTGTCGAGGTTGACTTTCGCTGGCGTCAAACGCACACCGCGGGACGACCCTCGCGACTACGGTGGCAGCATGCTGCTGCTTGCCGCCGCTCTGGCTGTCACCCCGCCCACGCCCGACTGGATGGGCACTCTCTACAACGACCGTCCGGAGACCCGCCTGACCAGTGTCGTCATCCCCGGCACCCATGACTCCGGGGCCTACAAGATCGACACCGAAGGCGACTGCGAAGTGGTTGCGATCGCTGGCGCCAACCCGGCACAGGTCGCCGCCGGCAAGGCGAACCCGTGCGCGGCCGGCAAGTTGGCAAAGGCCCAGAGCCAGAACTTCACCAGTCAGCTCAATGGCGGGATCCGCTATCTGGACATGCGCCTTGGCGTCCCGGAGGACAAGGTCGTCTCGAAGAAGAAAGCCGGCAAGAAACTGACCAACGCCAAGGCATGGAAGGTACCTATCCACCTGCAGCACACGTTCGTGTCCGTGCGCTTCACCAAAGCCCTGGACCAGATCGTCACGTGGGCCAAAGCCCATCCCCGCGAGCAGGTCATTCTCGACTTCCAGCACATCGACCTCACCGGCGCGAAGAAGATCGACAAGTACTACACATCGGCGATCGACAAGATCCTGCGGACCTACAAGGTCGATGGCTCCTCGGTGTGTTCCCGCGCGTGGAACGACAAGTTGGTCCCCGATGTCATCGGCACGACCTTCGCTCAGGCGTGGGCGGCGAACCGCAACGTGCTCGTGCTCTACGCCAAGGGTGAGCTACCCAAGAACTCGTGCTACCGGCACCGCGAGAAGGTTCTCTACTCCCCCTGGCCGAACACGGAGAGCCCGACGGTGTCCGCCTCCGACAACCTCGGGTACCTCACCGATCGGAAGGCGGCTCTCACCGGCGCAGCCAACTGCTCAGTGGGCGGAGGCAACCAGTGCGGTCTGTTCGTCAACCAACTGCAGTTGTCGATGGGGTTGTCTTCTCAGGTCCAGTGCCTGACCGGCACCCGTACTACGGACTGCTCACTGCTCGAACTCGCGCAACTGCGTAATCCGACGGTGGTGCAGGAGATGACCGATTGGCGCAATCAGGGTCTGCCGATCAATCTGTCGATCGTCGACTTCCACGAGGTCGGCGACACCACACCGGGGCTGCTGCAGCTCAACCAGTTGAACTGAGCGGCCCGGGTCGTACCACCCCCGCGAGTCCGACCCGGACCTGTTCACATAGTGAAGTGGGGGTACGACAAGTTCGGGTTTGTCAAGCACCGACACGCGGTTTGGTCAGAACCCCGCCGTTGTCCTAGCCGCAGCAGCCGCCGCCGCAGCACCCGCCTGCGGATGGGGCGTTTGAGGCTGCGGTGCCCACGGACCCCATTGTCGTCAGCAGGCGGACCGTGTCGGAGTGGCCTTGGGGGCAATCCGCGGGATCCCCTGACTGGGCCATGGGCCGGTTCTTCGTGAACGTCTCACCGCACGCGCGGCAGCGGAACTCGTAACTGGGCACGTTCCCACATTAGGACCGCCCAGCGGGAGACGTGCGTCGTGCCGTGCAACCGCAGCGCGGTCCAGCCTGCACTGAGCAGTACCCCCACTACCAGCGACAGCCCGAGGGCCCACCAATTGCGCGCCAGCTCAAGAACTTGCCAATGGCTCAGGTAGATGAACAAGGATGCCTGAGCCACGACCGCCACCGCTCCGACCAGCAGAGCGGGTACCCGCACTCGTGGGACCCAGATCAGCACCAGCAGACCGAGCCCGATAACCCACGTCCTGGTGTCCTGGAACATCGCCAGGCTCAGCACGACTGCCGCGGCCGACAAGGCCGCGCGCTGGCGCCCACCGCGGGCGTGCGCGATCGACCACCCCAGGAAGAAGACCCAAAGCACCGCCCACGGGGAAAACAGCGACGACGGGCGGGCGTCGGGGACCACCGCGACCGCCACGAGCAGCGATGCCACCATGGCCGTCGCCGGGGTGCCAACCGGCCAGCGTTCCCGCAATCGACGCAGTACCGGCAGCCCGGCGAACAATGCGGCCAGGGGGAGCACCCAGACCAGCGCTCCAATGAACCAGTAGCGCCAATCGGGTCCGTCCACGGTCGGTTGGGTGATCCAGCTCAGCCCCATTGCCGAAATCGAGTAGTCCTGCGCAACAGCGGCGACCACTCCTACCCAGACCAGCGCCGGTGCGAGCAGCCACGCCAGCGAGCGCAAGACCACCGTGAGCCCGGCACCGGCCTGGAAACGGGCGAAGTTGTACCCGAGCAGAGCCACGAGCAGATGCGCTCCCCCGCGCACGTCGACAACTGCGGCGTGGCCGGCCACCACCAGCGATATCGACACCGCCCGCAGCACCACGCTGGTCTCCATGCGGCGCAGACCACCCGCCTCGCGCGACGTTGTCGCCAGTTCCGCGATCGGCTGCAGGTGCCAGTCGAGCGGCAGTTCACCGAGAATGCGTTCGACCTCGATCGACACGGCCACGAAACTCATGGAGTCACCACCGAGGCCGCGGAAGCTGTCATGCGGCCGCGCTCGGCACCCGAGCAGGCGACCGTAGGCGTCGCACAGTTGCTGCTCGCGGGTGCCGGCATCGACCGCTGCGCTGACGGCCTGCAACATCGCCAGCGCGGCTGCCCGATCCGGCTTACCGCTGTTCAGTCGCGGTGGTTCAGCCGCCACGGCATGCACGGCGGCCACACCGAGACCAGTGAACGCTGCCACCCGCTCGGCGACCTGCTCGGGAGCCAACTCGCACACAACCCCGATCTGCTCGGGCAGTTCCACACATACGGCAGGCCAGGGTTCCAGGCACCGCTCGATGTCGTCGAGGTTCATGCGAAGACCACGCACCTTGGCGAAACGACTGATCCGGCCGGTCACGTGCAGCAGGTCGTCACGCATGAAACCTTGGTCGCCGGTCACCAGGCGAGCCGGTCCGGGATCGGCGGTGAGATCGCCTGGACCCTCGGCGTAGCCCATCATGACGTTGGGTCCGTGGTAGACGATTTCGCCGACTCCCCGGTCATCCGGATCGACGATCTCGAAACGTCCACCCGGCACTGCGTAACCCACGGAATCCGGATGCTGGGCAGCTAGAGCCGGCGGCAGGACCGCCATCCGGGCAGTGGCCTCGGTTTGTCCGTACATCACCGCGAGGCCGTAGCCGTCCCGCTGACCGGCGGCAGCGAACTCCCGTACCCGCTCGGCGGGCAACCGGCCCCCGGCACAGGTGAGCAGGCGCAGACTGGGCAGATCGCGTGGCGCCGAGAAACCGAGCCGACGCAACATCTCGAACGTGTAGGGAACCCCAGGCATCACAGTCACCGGATCCAGCCCGTCGAAGAAGCCTGGATCTGTGACCGAACGCTGCGTGAGCACGATTCCGGCGCCCACCGCCAAGTGGCTGTTGATGACCGACAGCCCGTAGCTGTAGGCGGGGCTCAGCGTGGTGACGGCCCGGTCATCCTCAGTGAGATCCAACGCAGTGGCGATCGCCTGGGCGTTTGCATCCAGGCTGGTCGCGGACAGCCGCACGGTCTTGGGGTCGCCGGTGGAACCCGAGGTCGGCAGAAGGACGGCGAGCGCCGGGTGGACATGTTGTGCAGACCCGTAGGTGGCGGCCAGGTCATCGACCCGGCAGGGTGTCGACATCGCCACCACTCGTCCGGCCCGCAGCGCGGCCAGATACTCCACCATGCCATCGATGGTGTTCCGGGCACTCAACACACGAACTGGAGTCGCGTTCTCAAAGCTTCTCGCGAGTTCGCGCACCATGCGGTCCAGCTCGGCATACGTCAGACGGTGATCCTCCTGGATGAGGGCGGTGCGGCCCCCGAAATCACCCAGGGCTGTGACGAACCGGGGGGTCGCACGCGCCACTGTGTCGATTGACAGCGTCATCAGCGACCTCCTCCTTGTCCCGTCAGATCAAGGTTAGGCTAACCTAATTACTGACATTGATCCGGGGAGGACATCACCGTGGTACCGAAGGTTGCACGAACGGCGGCACTGCTGCTGGGGGCAGCGTTGACCCTGACCGCCTGCTCGCAGAGCGATGAGCCCACGGCGGATTCATCGCCGGAGGCCGGCCTGGTGGTGTACTCGGGTCGCAGCGAGACACTGGTCGGCCCGCTGATCGATCAATTCGAGCAGAGCACCGGGATCACCGTCGAGGTGCGATACGGCGACACCGCCGAGTTGGCCGCCCAACTGATGGAAGAGGCCGACCGGTCCCCCGCTGATGTGTTCTTCGCCCAGGACGCCGGCGCCCTGCAGGTGCTGCAGGACGAAGGGTTGACCACGCCCCTGTCGGACAAGCAACTCGAGCGCGTCCCGGCGAAGTTCCGCAGCGATGAAGGCCAGTGGGTGGGTTCCAGCGGACGTGCCCGGGTCATCGTCTACAACAAGGACCTCGTCGCGCCTGATGAGGTCCCCGCCACCGTCTACGACTTGACCGACCCGAAGTGGGCTGGCAAGGTCGGCATCGCTCCCACCAATGGCTCGTTCCAGGCGTTCGTGACCGCGATGCGCGTCAGCCAGGGCGAGGAGAAGACCAAGCAGTGGCTGGAGGACCTGATCGCCAACGACGTGCAGACCTTTGAGAACAACCTCGCCATCCTCGATGCGGTGAACGCCGGGACCATCGACCTGGGCCTGGCCAACCACTATTACTGGTACGAGAAGGCCGACGAGATCGGCGCGGAGAACATGGCCGCGGAGAACGCCTCATTCGCTGCCGGCGATCCGGGCAACCTGGTCAACGTGGCGGGCGTGGCAGTGCTGCCCACCGGCGCTGACAACGCCGAATCTGCGAAGTTCGTCACCTTCCTGCTCAGCGATCAAGCGCAGGAGTACTTCGCGCAGGAGACCGCCGAGTACCCGCTGGTGAGGTCGGTCGAGCGTCGTGAAGGACTGCCGCCGCTGTCACAGATCGACGGCCCGGATCTGACGCTGGACCAGCTCTCCGACTTGCGCGGCACGCAGGACCTGCTGCTGCAGGTCGGGTTGCTGTGACCCTCGACGGAGCCTGGTGCGCCACCGGCTGACCCTCCTGCACGGCCTTGCCGGACTGGCGGCGCTGATCGCGATCAGCCCACTGGTCTACTTGGCTGTGCGGACGGGCTCAGCCGGATGGGACGAGGTCTGGACCATCCTGGCGCGACCACGGACCGTAACCCTCGCGGTCTCCAGCCTCGGTCTGGCTGCGGCGGTGGCAGGCAGCTGTATCGCTGTTGGGGTCCCGGTCGCCTGGCTCATCACACGAACTGCGATTCCCGGCGGGCGCTGGTGGCTGGTCATCGCCGCCCTCCCCCTGGCGATCCCGTCGTATGTTGCGGCCTACACCTGGCTGGCGGCGTTCCCAGGACTGCAGGGATTCGCGCCCGCATGGGCTGTGCTCAGCCTGGTCAGCCTGCCGTACGTGATCCTGCCGGTGGCAGCGGTGCTGACCCAGATCGACCCGGCGTTCGACGATGTGGCCCGCACTCTGGGCGACGGACCTCTGCGGTCATTTCGAAGGACCACCGCGCCGCTGCTGTGGCCCGCCGCCGGCGCGGGCGGACTGCTCGTAGCGCTGTACGTTCTCAGCGACTTCGGTGCGGTCTCGCTGCTGCGCTACGACACATTCACCCGCGTCATCTTCACCTCTTACCGCGCGGCTTTCGACCGTACGAGCGCGGCGGTGCTGTCGTTGGTGCTGGTGGCTCTGGCGCTGGTGTTCGTGTTCCTGGAACGCGCGGTGCGTACCCGCCATCAGCAGTGGCGGGTGGGGTCGGGTACGGCCCGCACCCCTCAGCGGATAGACCTCGGGCCGTGGCGCTGGCCGGCGTTCACCGGCTTGGCGGGCCTGTTCGGTCTCGCGGTCGGATTCCCTGCCTTCATGCTCGTGCGACTGATGGGCCAGTCGAGACAGGTCAACTTCGACATCGGGCAATGGTGGTCGGCCATGATCAGCACGGTCGAGGCTGCCGGGATCGGTGCGGTTCTGGCGATGGCACTGGCACTGCCGATCGGCGTGCTCGCGGCGAGGTACCGCGACCGGGTCAGCCGCGTGATCGAGTCCGCGGCTTTCATCTCCCATGCCTTGCCTGCCGTGGTGGTGGGCCTGTCGCTGGTCTTCCTGGGCCTGGCGCTCGTGCCGGGGTTGTACCAGACCCTGGTGATGCTCGGTTTCGCCTACGCGGTCCTCTTCCTGTCCAATGCGATCGGGTCGATCCGGTCAGCGACGGGCCAGGTACCTCAGGGCTTGGAGGATGTGGCGCGCACTCTGGGAGCCGGGCCCACGCGCGCCTGGTGGCGGGTCACGGCGCGGATCTCCCTGCCTGGGATCCTTGCCGGTGCGCTGCTGGTGCTGCTCACCGCGATGAAGGAATTGCCGGCCACCCTGATGCTGCGGCCGACCGGGTTGGAGACACTGGCCACGCAGATGTGGACACAGACAACCGTGGGCTCGTACAGCCAGGCCGCACCGTATGCGTTCGGCCTGGTGA
>JALOLM010000143.1 GCA_025455985.1 Candidatus Nanopelagicales bacterium
GGGGAAGAAGGCGTCGACCTACTGCTCGTGGACTCCACCAACGCCGAAGTGTCGGGGTTCGTGACCAGTGAGGCGGAGATCCTGCCAGCCCTGGAACAGGTCATGGTCAGCACCCCGAAGCGGGTGATCGTGGCCAGTTTCGCCAGCCACGTGCATCGCATCCAGCAGGTGATCGATGTGGCCACCCGCAACGGGCGCAAGATCGCCCTCGTCGGCCGGTCCATGGTGCGCAACATGAACGTCGCCCGGGACCTCGGCTACCTGCAGGTGCCCGCCAACACCTTGGTCAACGCCGACCGGCTCTCGGACTTGCCCGACAACGAGATCGTCCTGGTCTGCACGGGCTCCCAAGGTGAGCCGATGGCAGTGCTGTCCCGGATCGCCGCCCATGACCACGAGATCAGAGTCGGTCCCGGTGACACGGTCGTGCTCGCGTCCTCGTTGATCCCCGGTAACGAGAATGCTGTCAACAGGGTGATCAATGGGTTGACTGCCACCGGGGCCCGTGTGGTGCACAAGGGCAACGCCATGGTGCACGTGTCCGGCCACGCTGCGGCCGGCGAGTTGCTGTATCTGTACAACATCGTCAAGCCCGCAAACGTCATGCCGGTGCACGGCGAGGTCCGCCACCTGCACGCCAACGCGCGGCTCGCGGCGCTGACCGGAGTCGCCGCGGACCGGATCGTCGTCGCGCAAGACGGCTCGGTCGTCGACCTCGTGGACGGGGCCGCGACCGTGGTGGGTGAGGTGCCGTGTGGGTATGTCTATGTGGACGGCGCCAGCGTCGGGGACATCACCGAGGGCAGCCTCAAAGACCGACGGATCCTTGGTGAAGAGGGATTCATCTCCGTGGTGGTCGTTGTCGATCACGTCGAGCGCAAGATCCTCTCGGGGCCGGAAATCCACGCCCGGGGCTTCGCTGACTCCGACGCCGTCTTCGACGAGGTGGTGCCGGTGATCGCCGACAAGATCACGAGCGCGCTGCGTGACGGGGTCACCGAGCAGCATGCCCTCGCGCAGATCGTGCGTAGAACGCTGGGTAGATGGGTGAATGCCCAGCACCGCCGTCGGCCGAT
The DNA here is from genome assembly GCA_025455985.1 of Candidatus Nanopelagicales bacterium. Classification (GTDB taxonomy): domain Bacteria; phylum Actinomycetota; class Actinomycetes; order S36-B12; family UBA10799; genus JADKAV01. Next base: position 1,077 of record JALOLM010000143.1, read on the forward strand.
GATCGTGCCGGTGGTCATCGAGGGCTGAGCGTCGCCGCGACACGCAATCCGGTCCCGGTTCGTCGTGGCGCGGTGGTGTCCGATCCTGCGGATACGCTGGACCCCATGGCATCCCGCACGTCCACCCGCAGTTCGCGGCCGAGTTCGAAGAGCTCGCGCTCCAGACCGTCGGCCAAGAAGACCACCTCGAAACCCGCGAGTTCTCAGAAGAAGACCCCGGCGAAGAAGGCCGGTGGCATCGGGGCTGTGCTGCGTACGATCGTTCGGGCACTGGTGACTGCATGGTTCGCCGCTGCACACTTCGTCGGCGGGAGCGTTCGGCGGATCGGGCGTGGCGCCCGCGACCTCGACCCAGCCTTGCGTCGCGACGGACTCGGCCTGTTGTACGCGATCCTCGCGGTGGTGGTGGGCGCAGTCACCTGGTGGGGTGCTGACGGCGGCCTCGAACCGGTGGTCACCTTCGTCGTGACCGGTGCGGTGGGGTCGCTGGATGCTCTCGTTCCGCTGCTGCTCGCCTGGTTGTCGTGGCGGACCCTGCGCCACCCGGAGCGCCGGTTCAAAGCACACCACCTGATCGGGGGGCTGCTGGTCCTGTTGGCCGCCGCGGGGCTGGTGCACCTGTTCAACGGTTCGGCGCAACCCATCGACGGTCAGATCGCCATGCGCGACGGCGGTGGTTGGTCCGGGTGGCTTGCGACCATTCCCTTCCTGACGCTGCTCGGGCCGATCCTCACCGGCATCATCCTGGTCCTGGTTCTTCTGGCCGGTCTGCTGATGGCCACCGGGACGTCCGTTGCCGATCTGCGCAACCGCGCCAAGACGGTGGATACTGCGGCGGCCGGGGCCTGGGTGAAGACCCGCCTGGGCAGTGGTCCCAAGAAGGAGTCGGAGAAGATCCCGGAGGATCTCGTCGGCGATGAGGCGTTCGTCAGCGCCGTCTCGAAGGATCCCGCGCCGGCGGATGCCGATGACGACCACACCCAACAGATCGATTCGGCTGCGATCGCAAGCCCCGCCCAAGACCTTACGGTCGAGGTCGATCCTGCCCAGATGCTCGACGATTTCGACCTGGCAGTCGCCGAGCAACTTTTGCTTTCAGGCGACGTGGTCTACCGTCTGCCACCCCTGGAACTGCTGAAGCCCGGACCGCCGCACAAGGCGGCCACTGCGGCCAACGATCAGGTCGTGGCCGCGCTGACCGGAGTGCTCGATCAGTTCGAGGTGGATGCGCGGGTGACCGGTTTCAGCCGCGGACCCACCGTCACCCGCTACGAGGTGGAGCTGGGACCGGCGGTGAAGGTGGAGCGCGTCACCGCCTTGAGCAAGAACATCTCCTATGCGGTGAAGAGCCCGGAGGTCCGGATCCTTTCCCCGATCCCTGGGAAGTCCGCGATCGGCATCGAGATCCCCAACACCGACCGCGAGAACGTCAGCTTGTCCGACGTTCTGCGCAGCCGGGTGGCGACCTCCGACAGCCACCCGATGCTGATCGGACTCGGCAAGGACGTCGAAGGTGGCTTCGTGGTCGGCAACCTGGCCAAGATGCCGCACCTGCTGGTCGCGGGGGCGACCGGCGCTGGCAAGTCGGTGTGCATCAACACCCTGATCACGTCGGTGCTCAGCCGGGCCACCCCCGACGAGGTCCGAATGGTGCTGGTCGACCCCAAGCGGGTCGAACTGAGCATCTACGAGGGCATCCCGCACCTGATCACCCCGATCGTGACCGACCCGAAGAAGGCCGCGGACATCCTGCAATGGGTGGTCAAGGAGATGGAGACCCGCTACGACGACCTGGCGGCCTACGGTTTCCGGCACATCGACGATTTCAACAAGGCCGTGGCCGCGGGCACGGTGGTACCGCCGCCGGGGACCCAGCGGACGCTGCAGCCGTACCCGTACCTGCTGATCATCGTCGATGAGCTCGCCGACCTCATGATGGTGGCCCCGCGCGACGTGGAAGACGCGATCGTCCGGATCACCCAGCTCGCCCGCGCGGCGGGCATCCACTTGGTCCTGGCCACCCAGCGGCCCAGTGTGGACGTGGTCACCGGCTTGATCAAGGCCAACGTGCCGTCCCGGTTGGCCTTCTCCACATCCAGCCAGACCGACAGCCGGGTGATCTTGGATCAGCCAGGCGCCGAGAAACTGATCGGCCAGGGCGACGGGCTGTTCCTGCCGATGGGAGCCAGTAAGCCCATCCGGCTGCAGGGAGCGTTCGTCCCCGAACATGAGATCCGCAGCATCGTGGCGCACTGCCGGGCGCAGATGGCGCCGGTGTACCGCGAGGACATCTCCCAGGCGGGCGGTTCGCGCGCGATCATCGATGGCGACATCGGCGATGACCTCGAGTTGGTGTGTCAGGCAGCCGAACTGATCGTCAGTACCCAGTTCGGATCAACCTCCATGCTGCAGCGCAAACTGCGGGTGGGTTTCGCCAAGGCCGGCCGGCTGATGGACCTGCTCGAGGTGCGCGGGGTGGTGGGGCCGAGCGAGGGCTCGAAGGCCCGTGAGGTGCTCGTGACCCCCGATGACCTGCCGGCTGTGATCGCCGATCTGCGCGGGGTCGGCGGCGACGCGCAGTGACCCGTCCCTCGGTCTCCATCATCACGTTGGGGTGCGCCCGCAACGAGGTGGACTCCGAGGAACTGGCCGGGGCGCTCGCGGAGGACGGCTGGGATCTGGTCGTGGATCCGGCCGAGGCAGACACGGTCGTGGTGAACACGTGTGGTTTCATCGAGGCGGCGAAACGGGACTCGATCGACACTGTTCTCAACGCCAGCGATCTGCCGGGGAAGGTGGTCGCCGTCGGCTGCATGGCCGAGCGGTACGGCAAGGAGCTGGCCGAGTCCTTGCCGGAAGCCGATGCGGTGCTCGGGTTCGACGCCTACCCGGATCTGCCGGCGTCGCTGCGGCGGATTCTCGCGGGCGAACATCCCGCGGCCCACACGCCCAAAGACCGGCGCACTCTCCAGCCGGCCTCCCCGACCGACCGATCGCCGGAGCTGGCCGTTCTGCCAGGTCACATCGGGGTGCGCCGCAGACTGGAGCAGGGATCAGTGGCGTCGGTGAAACTGGCCTCGGGCTGTGACCGCCGGTGCACGTTCTGCGCGATTCCGTCGTTTCGGGGTTCGTTCGTGTCACGGCGGCCGACCGACATCGTCAACGAGGTCCAGTGGCTAGTGAGCCAGGGGGTGCTCGAGGTGAACCTTGTCAGCGAGAACTCCACGTCGTACGGCAAGGACTTCGGGGACCTGCGGCTGCTGGAATCGCTGCTCGTGGACCTCGCGGACACCGAGGGGCTGGAACGAGTCAGGGTGGCTTACCTGCAGCCGGCCGAGATGCGCCCAGATTTGATCAAGATTGTGGGTGCCACCCCTGGCGTCGCGCCCTATTTCGACCTGTCGTTCCAACATGCCAGTGCCGCTGTCCTGCGCCGGATGCGGCGGTTCGGCGGGTCTGAGGACTTCCTGCGTCTGATCGACCAGATCCGGGAGCTGAACCCGGCGGCAGCGATCCGGTCCAATTTCATCGTTGGCTTCCCGGGGGAGACCCCCGAGGATTTCGACACTCTGGTGGATTTCCTCAACCGGGCGCAACTCGACGCGATCGGGGTGTTCGGGTACTCCGATGAGGAGGGTACGGAGGCGGTCTCCTTGCCAGACCACGTCGACGCCGACGAGATCGATGTGCGCACCGATGCCCTGGCCGCGGTGGCCGACGAGGTCATGTCGCAGAGAGCCGCGGATCGCATTGGCGAGTCGGTGCGCATCATTGTCGACGCGGGCAAGACCCAGTTCCAAGGTCCCGAAGATGGCTCCACCCGACTCGAGGGTGCCGCGTCGAAGGCGGTCGTCGTGGCGCGGATTGTGGGATCGGATGGCGCCGATCTGGTCGCAGAGGTGCTCGATGCCTGAGACGCGCCGGCAGTGGGGCATCCCGGACCCGATGGCCGACCCGCCGAGCCCGTCGAATCTGTGGAACTTGCCCAATGCGTTGACCATGTTGCGGCTTGTCCTCGTGCCGGTGTTCGGCTACTTGCTGCTCGTGGATTCTGGGGAGTCGACGCAGGCCCGCTGGTGGGCTGCGATCGTCTTCGTGGTCGCGAGTCTCACCGATCTCGCCGATGGTGCTATCGCCCGGGCCCGCAATCTGGTCACGACCTTCGGCAAGGTGGCCGACCCGATCGCCGACAAAGCGCTCACGGGGGTGGCGCTGCTGGGCTTGAGTTGGCTGGGCGAGCTGCCCTGGTGGGTCACCGTGGTCATCCTCGGGCGCGAGATCAGCATCACGCTGACCCGTTTCATCGTGATCCGGCATGGGGTGATCCCAGCCAGTCGTGGCGGGAAGGCCAAGACGGTGGCCCAGATGCTTGCGATCTTCCTGTACATCATTCCCGTAACAGGGTTCCTCGCCGACATCCGCTGGCCGATCATGCTGATCGCGGTCCTGCTCACGGTTCTGACCGGGCTGGACTACATCGTGCGGGCGGTGCGGCTGCGCGAGAACAGTGAACGGACCGCGATGAAGAGGGCCCGCCGTGCCAACGGCCGGTGACATCATTGCCGAGCTCACCCGACGTGGTGAATCGGTATGCACTGTCGAGTCGTTGACCGGCGGTCTTCTGTGCGCAGCGCTCACCGACATTCCGGGCGCCTCGGCGGTGGTGCGAGGAGGGATCGTCGCCTACACCGCGGACGCGAAACGCGACGTGGTGGGCGTGGATGTCCAAACACTCGAGCAGCATGGCGCGGTATCAGAACTGGCAGCCGAGGAACTGGCGCGCAAGGGCCGGGACATCTTCGAAGCGACATGGGGAATCAGCACCACCGGAGTGGCCGGGCCCGCCGAGCAGGAGGGCCAGCCGGTCGGGACCGTCTTTGTGGCTGTCCAGGGGCCGCGCGCTGCGACACGCCGTCTGCAGTTGAGCGGTGACCGCGAGGAGATCCGCCGCCAGACGTGCGAAGTGGCACTTGAGATGTTTCGACAGGTTGTGGAATACCCCGGACCGGGCGTTTCGTTGCAGTAAATGTGGTGTTAACAGATCTGCCTGTGGGTGCCGACTCGGCATCCATCGCGTACATTCGACGCAACGGAAGGAGGAGTGATGGTCGTTCTTCGGCAAGTGGTCGGTGATGAACTTCGCCGGCGTCGTATGGATCAA
>JALOLM010000144.1 GCA_025455985.1 Candidatus Nanopelagicales bacterium
GAAGCAGACGTTCGGGTTCTTCAACCAGAACATGGTCGTCGAGTACGGGCACGCCGAGGCCGTGGCCGACGGGGTCAACGTCGACTTCGACGTCTACCGGATCCGCACCCAGATCACCGAACACGGCTCAACCGTGGAAGCCGGGCTGGTCACCAAGTTCCGCGACCGGGAAACCCGGGCCACCCGCCTGGAGAAGCTCGACGAGGACGTCGTCTACGACGCCAACCAGCTCGACCGCGACGTCGTGGCCCTGGACCAGATCCGCACCGTCATAGCCACCTTCCGCGACAACCTCTACAAGCCCCTCGATCAGGGTGGCATCTTCCCTGGACGCTCCGAGGTCCCAAAGACGCTGATCTTCGCCAAGGATGACTCCCACGCTGATGACATCGTGCGGATCTGCCGCGAGGTCTTCGATCGGGGCAACGACTTCGCCGCGAAGATCACCTACCGCACCACCGGGGTCAAGCCCGAGGACCTGCTCAACCAGTTCCGCAACAGCTTCAACCCCCGCATCGCGGTCACCGTCGACATGATCGCCACCGGCACCGACCATCAACAACGACGACCTCCAAGCCGTGTCCGCTGACGCAACCGCCAAGACCCACTTCGTCCTCGTCGACGCCGTCGGAGTCACCGAAGCCGACTTCAACGACACTGCGCCGCTGGACCGCACCAAGACCGTGCCGTTGAAGAAGCTGCTCGACCAGGTCGCCGCCGGCAACCGCGACCCCAACGTCGTGACCTCCATCGCCGGGCGGCTGGCCCGCCTGGAGCGGGTCATCACCCCCGCCGACCGCACCGAGCTGACCGACACCGCCGATGGCACCCCTCTGACCGAGCTCGTCCGCACCCTCACCGCCGCAGTCGACATCGACACCGCCGCCGACAAGGCCGCCGCCGACAACAGCACCGACGACCCCACCCACACCCAGATCCAGGCCGCGCGGGCCAGCCTGATCGAGGAAGCCTGCCGCCAACTGGCCGAACGCCCGGTGTTCCGGCAGAAGATCCTCGACGTGCGCCGCTCCTACACCCAGGTCCTCGACGAAACCAGCCAGGACACCGTCATCGACGCCGGGTTCTCCATCGACGCCACCGACCGCGCCCGCGACACCATCACCTCCTGGCAGGCCTTCGTAGACGAGCACAAGGACGACATCAACGCCCTACAGATCCTCTACTCCCGCCCCTACGACAAACGCCTCACCCTGCGCGACATCAAGGACCTCGCCACGACGATCAGCCGCCCACCGCACAACTGGACCCCCGAACGGCTCTGGGCCGCCTACGAAACCCTGGAAGCCTCCCGAGTTCGCGGATCGGCGGGCACCCAGTTCACCAACCTGATCAGCCTCGTCGAGAAAGCCCTCCACCCCGCGGCAGACCTCGTCGCCTTCCCCCTCACCGTCGACGAACGGTTCCACCACTGGCTTGAAGGACAGCGTCAGGCCGGGGTCACGTTCACCGACGAGCAGATCGTCTGGCTCACCCGGATCAAGGACCACCTGGCCACCAGCCTGACCATCGCCCCCGACGACTTTGAACTCGAACCCTTCACCAGCCACGGCGGCTATGCGCGGGCCAACACCGCCTTCAACGGCACGCTCGCACCCCTCCTCCAGCAACTCACCCAAGAACTCGCCGCATGACCGATCTGGCGAATGGATGGGCCTGGACCACGCTAGGCGAGGTGTGTTCGCATCCCCAGTACGGCTGGACGACAAGGGCGGCCGCGCAAGGGAGCACGAAGTTTCTCCGGACGACCGACATCACTCGTGGTTCCATCGTCTGGGCCGACGTTCCCTTCTGCGACACGGAGCCTGCCGACCGGAGCAAGTACGTCCTGCACGCCCGTGACATCGTGATCTCCCGTGCGGGAAGCGTGGGAGCCAGCGCAGTCATACAGGAAGGACCCCCGGACGCGGTCTTCGCCTCTTACCTCATCCGATTCCAGCCAAGTGACCACGTTGACAAGCGGTTCGTTGGGTACTTCCTCCAATGTCCCGACTACTGGGAGCAGATTGCAGACTCAGCAGCCGGTATAGCCCTCCAGAACGTGAATGCGCCCAAGCTGCGGGCACTCAGGATGCCTATGGCGCCGCTCTCCGAGCAGGAACGGATCGTTGCCGCCATCGAGGAGGCGTTCTCCCTGCTCGACGCCGGCGAGGCCGGCCTCCACACCACCCGCACCCGACTCAAGCGCATGCGCGACTCCGTCCTCACCGCCGCCGCGATAGGCCAACTCGTCCCCCAGGACCACACCGACACGCCTGCGTCCAGCCTGCTTCCAGATCGAGGCACCAGCGCTGAGGCCGCGTCTGCCCCCGGACTCCCAGATGGATGGTGCTGGACGACTCTCGGCTCGTTGCTTAGCGACATTGAGGCCGGAAAGTCCTACTCGGCAGGAGGTCGACCGGCGGGCGCGGACGAGATGGGAGTCATCAAAGTCAGCGCGATGACGTGGGGGCGGTTCCGGGCGGACGAGAACAAGGTGCTTCCGCCTGGCACGCGGATCGATCCGAGGTGGGTTGTGCGTGGTGGTGACCTCCTTCTGTCCCGCGCCAACACCAGCGAGTACGTGGGAGCGTGCGTCCTCGTCCCTCGCGACCACTCCAACTTGATACTGAGCGATAAGAGTCTGCGGCTGATTCCAGTCGATGGAGTCCAGGCGGCCTGGCTCGTCAGATGTTTGCGGTCCCGGCCCGTCCGAGAGCAGATCCAGCGTCTGGCCACTGGGACCAAGGATTCGATGCGCAACATCTCGCAGGAGAAGCTTCGGAGCATCCGCTTGGCCCTTCCGCCTCCCGAGGAGCGGGCACGCCTTGTGACAGAGCTGGATCGCCTGTTCTCATTCATCGAGGCCGCGGAGCGGGCGGTGAGCGCCGCCCTGGGGCGGTCGACGGGTTTGCGGCGGTCGGTGTTGAAGGCGGCGTTCGAGGGTCGGCTCGTAGATCAGCATTCGTCGGATGAGCCGGCGTCAGTCTTGTTGGAGCGGATCGCCTCCGAGCGGACGGCTGCTCCGGCGACGGCGTCCCGGCAGGGCCGGGCGAAGGTGGAGGCGTCATGAGTGAGTCCAGTGCCCTGGTCGCCAAGCTGTGGAACTACTGCCACGTGCTGCGCGATGACGGGGTCTCCACAATCGAGTACGTCGAGCAACTCACGTACCTGTTGTTCCTCAAGATGGCCGATGAGCGAGCCAAGGCCGGCATGGGTCAGGTTGTGCCCGCGGGGCTGGATTGGCAATCGCTGATGGACCGCGACGGCGACGACCTCGAGGTGCACTACCGCCACGTCCTGTCCGAGTTGGGTCGCAGCCCGGGCACGTTGGGCACCATCTACCGCAAGGCCCAGAACCGGATCCAGGACCCGGCGAAGCTGCGCCGGCTGGTGGTGAACCTGATCAACGAGGAGACCTGGACCGCGGTCGACGCGGACCTGAAGGGCGACGCCTACGAGGGGCTGCTGCAGAAGGGCGCCGAAGACACCAAGTCCGGAGCCGGACAGTACTTCACCCCCCGTCCGCTGATCCGGGCGATGATGGCCTGCCTCTCCCCCAAGCCCGGCGAGACGATCGCCGATCCCGCGGTCGGCACAGGCGGGTTCCTACTCGCGGCGCATGAGTGGGTGGTGGATCACCACATCGAGGCGATGGACGTCGACGACAAGCGGTTCCTGCGCGACGAGACCGTGCACGGGTGGGAGATCGTCGACGGCACCGCCCGGTTGTGCGCAATGAACCTGCTGCTGCACGGCATCGGCACCCCGACCGGGCCGAGCCTGGTCACCGTAGTCGACGCCCTGCGGGCTGATCCGGGGGTGCGGTTCGACATGGTGGCCGCGAATCCGCCGTTCGGTCGGAAGTCGTCGATGACGATGGTCAACGAGGCCGGGGAGGTGCAGCGGGAGGACCTGGTCATCGTTCGCGACGACTTCTGGGCATCGACATCGAACAAGCAGCTGAACTTCCTGCAGCACATCAAGACGATGCTCAAGGTCAACGGCCGCGCCGCGGTGGTGCTGCCCGACAACGTGCTGTTCGAGGCCGGGGCCGGGGAGACGATCCGCCGCCGGCTGATGGCCGAGTGCGACCTGCACACCATCCTGCGCCTACCCACTGGCATCTTCTACGCCCAGGGAGTGAAGGCCAACGTGCTGTTCTTCGACCGCAAGCCCGCCGCCGCCGACGCGTGGACCAAGGACGTGTGGGTGTACGACCTGCGCACCAACATGCACTTCACCCTCAAGACCAAGCCGCTTCGGGAGTCCGACCTGGGCGGGTTCGTGGCCGCCTACTCCCCCGGCGACCGATCGAAGCGCGTCGAGTCCGAGCGGTTCCGCCGGTTCGGCTACGACGAGGTCATCTCCCGGGACAAGGCGAACCTTGACATCACCTGGCTGCGCGACGACACCCTCGACGACGGCTCCACCCTTCCACCACCGGCGGTTCTGGCCGCGGAGATCGTCGAGGAGCTGGAGGCTGCGCTCGCCCAGTTCACTCAACTGGCAGCCATCTTGCCCACAGGCCTGGGACTTTCGGACTAGGTCGAGTCCGCAGTCCAAGCAAGTAGTCACACGAGTTTGTCGAGCCGCCGCCGGGGCTCCGGAAATCGCTGACTCCAGACTCCTCGCTAGGGCTGGGAATCGAACAGTGTGCTCAGGTGCCGCCCGATGGACAGAGCCGCATCGGCCCACCCGAGGGCTCGACCCGCGGTCACCTGCTCGCCGTCGCCGTGCGCAATCTTCTTCCTGGCGGCGACCATTGCGCCGAGCTGATTGCGGAGCACCTGGTCATCGGCGTCGAGAAGTAACTCAAGCGAGTCCCGCCACTGGCTATCGAAGGACCCAACGAAGGTGAGCAATTGGTCGGGACGTGCTCCCAAACCTATCCGCAGGTGATGTGTGATCCGTCGATGGAGGCGCGCATTGCCAGAAGCGGCCGCGTACAGATCAGCCAGATCGTCACGGACTGCCTCGAGGTAGCCGACAGATCTGACGGTGAGATAGCGCGACAGGGCCCGAGAGACGGCATCTGGCTGCTCCGCATCCAGATTTCTCAGGCAGTCCTGGACCTCCTTCAGATCGGTGGCTCTCTGCCGGATCGTGGCGCGGTGAGCCGTCACTGCTGCCATCAGGCGAGGGCTGCCCGGGCCCGCTCGAGCCTCGTCTCGACCGCGTCCTTATCCGCTGTGGCTCGCCCGGTGTGCTTCAGGAACGCCTCATCCCCAAGGAGGCCATCGATACGGGCCCTGAGATCGTCAGGCAGGCGGTTCGCCGCAACTGTCTCCATTACCGCTACGCACACAGCCTCTGCCTGAGCGGTGTTGACCTGGCCACCTCCTGGCCGCCGGAAGGCACTTGGGCCGACTTGGTCGTGGATCGCCCGGCTTGCGCTGGCGAAGTGCTGGCCGCGCGCTTCGTCGGCGATCTCGACATCGCGATTCAGCTGCGCGAACTTGTTCAGGAAGGTCTTCAGCGGGCGGTTGTACTCCGAGCTGCTCGAGTAGAGCGCCAAAATCCGCATGATCAACTCGTGGTCTCGAATCCTCTTCGACTTCGCGCCGAAGAGAGCCCGCCATTCCTTCAGCCCATTCAGGGTCTCGATGGAAGCCATGAGGGGTCCTGCATACAAGGCGACTCGGATCTCATGGGGGGTCAGTTGCGTTCCACCGGAGTTGAGGCGTTCGAAGATCTGGAAGATCGCGTCATCGACCTCTGGCGACCCGTCGGCCGCAACGATCGTTGCCTGCATGTAGGAGTCGTCAAGCTTGAACTGCAGGCTCTCGTCGAGCGTGCGGTACGTCAGGTTCTTGAACTCGTCGCCGACATAAGTAAGCCCGAACTCCTTCCCCTCGTGGATCCCGTTGTAGAAGTGCTGCAAAGTGATAAGTCGCTGCTGCCCATCGAGGATCAGCATGCGGTTGTCATCGGCCTGCTTCACGAGGAAGATCCCCGGCACCGGGTACCCCAGCAGGAGCGACTCGATGAAGCGATCCATCTGGGCCTTGGACCACACGAAGCCTCGTTGGAAGCCTGGGACCTTAACCAACTCGTCCTGGCCGCCGAACTGGGGCACGAGCATGGACTTGCGGTTAAGCCGCTTCACTAATCCGTCGATGCTCAAGTCCTGCGTCGAGAATGTGACCCGCGCAGGCGAAGGCTCGACGTCGACGAGATCCGCCAACTCCTCGTCTCGCAGTGACCGATCGTCGATGCTGGCCATGACCTCGAGCAAGGAATCTTGTTCTGGCGACATGGCTTCACGCTAGTCGGTGTTGGCCCTATGACTTCCGTTCCAGCAGCGCGCGTCCGGTTGGCAGGGCCCCGCATTGAGAACAGAAACCCCAAGCAGTGTCTTCTTGATGTCGTCCGACTCGTCCACTGGGTCGATCGCGGACTGGACCGGCTCCCCGGCAGAATTGGGCTACAAATTGGGCTACGCGTGTAGCCCCGGTTCCCGGATCGCCCACCCCACCGCCATTCCCGCTTCCACGCGAAGGGTGAACTCCATACCGCGCCGGTTTGGGGCTTGGGCACCTGAGCGCTCAACCAGAATCAGGAGTCAGAAGGGTCACGTGTCGCCTGCTCTGGGTCCGGTGAGGTAGCCCT
>JALOLM010000145.1 GCA_025455985.1 Candidatus Nanopelagicales bacterium
GGACTCCACGCTGTGCGCGACCACAAAAGTACGCTCGCCCACGATGTCGAAACCGAACTTCGCGTAGAAGCGGATGGCGCGGGCGTTCTGTTCGTTGGTGCCCAACCAGACCCAGTCGTGGCCGTGCTCCTGGGCGATGGCGAGGCTGGCCCGCATCAGCGCGGATGCGACGCCGCTGCCGTGGGCGTGTTGGTCGACGTAGATCCTGCGCAGCTCCAGGGGGTTGGTCCAGGAAGTGTCGATCGGGGGTGGATCCGTGCACAGCATGACGTAACCGACCACCTCGCCGGGTTCACCGTCCACGACCAGGAACCTTGCGGTGGCCATGTGTTCGCGGAAGCGCCCCGCGTTGAGCTCATCGCGGATGTGGATCGCGATCGCGTCGGGCGGCGTGTGGTCCGGGCAGGCCAGTGGGAAGGTGCGCGCCGCCAGTCGGGCGATCGCCTCGGCGTCTGCGCTCGTCGCGGTTCGGACCTCGGGCACGCGTCCAGATTAGGTCGCTCTGCGGCCCGTGCTTTCGCCGCCTGTCGCGAAGTTACTCCGACACGCCGGCGGGTCGCGTCAACTTCGCGACAACGGCGGGCGCGGGGCTTACTCCGCCACCCGGCTCAGTTGCCTCAGGATCTGCTCGCCCACGGGGTCTTGTGCTTCAACGAACGCCGCTGGCGTGTCCAAGGGAGCCGGCACCTCCACGGTCTGATCGCCGGCGAACGACTCCCCGGTGAGCACATTGATCCACTCACCCGGGGGGAACGCCACGCTCACTGTCGTCGCGCCCTCCTTGAGTACCGGCGCCACCAACAGGTGGTCGCCGAGGAAGAACTGCAAGTCCGCCGAAGCTGCCGCGCTGTCCGGGTAGACCATCCAGGTCGGGCGCATCGCGGGCACCCCGGTGGCGACCGCTTCATCGATCACGGTCTTGCGGTACGGGTACAAGGCCGCGTAGATCTGAGATGCCGCCGCGAAGGCCGCGCGGGTCTCAGGGGTGTCGTACACCTGCTGGTTCTGCGCCGGGCGGTTTCCCTCGTGCGTGCGCATCATCACGCCGAACGCCTGCATCTGTGCCCAGCGTTGGTTCAACTCCGGCGGCCGCGTGTAGTTCTTCACCACAGCATTGATGCTGGTGTAGCCGCCAATATCGCTGTGCCAAAGCGGCGACCCGGAGATCCCGCCCGAGAGCATCGCGTAGACCGCGCTGGCCATGCCGTCCTGGTCGGCGTAGTTGACCATCTGGTCGCCGTTCCACATCATGGGGACTTCTTCCGGCGACCCGAGGAAGCTCGAGCGCATGAACGCCAGGCACTCCGGCTGGCCGGCCTGGTCGCAGCCCTCACGCACCACCGATGCCCACAGTTGCGGGTACTGGTTGTGCACCAACAGCGGGTCGCCGTCGAAGAGTTTGGCGTCGAAGGGCAGTGCCTCACCGAAGTCGGCCATGAAGCCCACCGCACCGGCACCGAGCACGTCTTCGGCGATCACGTCGGCGTACCAGGCGCGAGCCGCAGGGTTGGTGAAGTCCACCAGGACCGCTTCGAATCCGTTCTGGTCCATCAGGTACGGCTGCCCCGACTGGGTCTGCACGGTGTAGCCCTTGTCGATCGCCTCCTGGTACAGGTTCTTGATCGAGGCGTCGCCCTTGGGCGCGGGATCCACCAGCCACGGGTTGATGTAGGTGAGCACCTCGATGCCCTCGTCGTTGAGGTCCTTGACCAACTTCGTCCAGCCCGGGTACCGCTGCTTGTCCAATTGCCAGGTCCACCACAGCCGGTCGCCGAAGCTCGTGGTGCGTTTACCCGTCCAGTCCTGCAGCCAGACACCCGAGATCGCCGTGCCCGCGGCCTGCATCTCCTCGACGACAGTGCGCACCTTGTCCGTGCCGCCCTGCAAACCCAGGACCGCGCCGCGCTGCACCCAGTCGGCCAGTGGTGGCCGCGTCTTGCCCGCCTCGCGGGCCGCGATGACCGCCTTTGGGTTCGTACCGGCGAAGATCTCGGCCGAGATGCTGGGCGCCCAGGCCTCCAGACTCGCCTGACCGTTACGCGAGAAGTCCGCGACGGTGAATGCCCCAGCCTCGCTGGTGTTCGCGAACGTGAAGGCCTTGTTCTCGCTGGTCACGTAACTGGGCCACGCAGCATAGGTGGTCTCCAGCGTGCCGCCGGCCTTCTGCGTGACGTCGGCCAGATAGGTCAAAGGCTGCTCGCCGCGGCCGATGCCCTGTTCCCGCGGGAGGATCGGCGTGATCGTGCCCGTGAGATCCAAGGGCCGGTACTGCTCTCCGAGCCCGAAGATCCGCTCGCCGTTGGCGATGCCTGCTGTGAGCACGACGCTGTCGACACCATCAGCGGCGATTTCCATCTGCAATGCCCGTGCGCTGGCGGTCTTCGGGATGGCCAGCAGCGTCATCGTGTAGTCGGCGGAACCCGATGCGCCGGACAGTTGGCCCGAGATTCTGACCACAGGCCCCCGTTGCTCCACGGAGTCCACACTCTGGTCGGGCAGGGTGGCGGTGCGCGTCACGTCTGCCCAGAAGTAGCCGAGGTGTTCGGTGAAGTCGACGCTGCCGTTCGCGGCGGACAGGAAGGCGACACCCGGCTGGGATTGCCAAGCGATGATGCCGTTCTCAGTGATCCGTAACTGGTCGTCCAACACCTCCACCTCGAAGTCGCCCGTGCGCAGCGTGGTCTGCTCGGTGCTTACTGAGAGGGCGCCTGGCTGGACCGGGTCGAGGTTGTCGCGCGGGATCTTGGTCCACAGGTAAACGCCTGCCGCGACCACGAGCAGAACAAGCACGAGGATCAAGATCAAGAGCCACTTGAGGACTCGACGCCAAAGACGTTTCTTGGGCTTGACGGGCTCTAGGGTTGCGGCAGTCACGCAGGACAATGTAGCGATCTTGTAGCGGCATTCAGATGCGCGGTTGGTGGACGACCTCTCGTGTCACAGCGATGCTGGCCCGACCCTGGTAGTCGACAGCGAAGAACGAGATGCACGACGGACCCACCGGAATCCCCTCGAGCCCGAACTGCGTTGCGTCCCACTCGTATGCCAAGGAGTTCTGGTTCTCGTCGTAGGTCGTGATGCATGCCCCGCTGGCGGCTACGACTGCGTGCAGGTAACTGTCTTCGGGTAGCGACACCTCAACCAGGTAGTCGGTGTAGTCATCGGGGTATTCGGTGAGCGCGCCGACGACCGGCGGCGCGAGGGGAGGAGCTTGTCGGCTCACCGCATACTGCCGGGGCGAGGACGTTTGGCCGTACTGATTCTCGACCCTGACCTCGTAACAGAAGGCTCCCTCTTCGGTCGCCGCGTACGTGTCATCCTTCCAGCGCCGGTCGGCCAGGCGGGCTGATGACCTGTCCACGAGCGGGGCTTTCGTATCCCCCGAGCACTTCTGCGGTTCGTAGACCTCGATGGCCACCGAAGAGCCCGGCCGAACGCCTGCGGGAACCGCCCAGGTGATCTCAAGCGGCGTCTCGGTACTCTGCCCGCCGGTGAACACCACGTCCTGAAGCGGAGGTGGCGCGGGCTCAAGGGGGCAGAAGCGCTTACCCGGCTTGCGGGCCTTGCCGCCATACAGCTTGATGGCGCCCCGCACGTCGTCCCCTGACAACCAGCGGCAGTTGTAGAGCCACGCCTCCGGCGGCTGCTTGCAGCCGGTTCCCACGACAGGCTGCATGAGGCGGCAGCCCCCGTCGCGCACGTGGTTGAGTCCCAGCACGTGCCCGAACTCGTGGGCGAGCAGCAGCCCGATCACCGGCATCTGAGCGGAATCGGCGCGGCGGTACTGCCCCGAAAGGTGCAGATAGGCCCCGTTCGCCCGGCCGATAGTGGCGTAGCCCCCGTACCCGTTCGTGTTGCCGAAGCGCACGGTGAACTGCGCCGCACCGGGCGCCTTGACCTCCTTGAACCGCAGCTTCGCTCCTGAGGAGTTCCACGCCGCCGTGGCCTTCGAAACACTCCAGTCGAAACGCGCCGGCAGCGCGTTGTAGTACCGGATGGTCTTGCCCGGCCACCGGGGTCCAGGGGCGTTGTACGCCGCCGCCGGGCCTCCTGCGAGGAGGACCAAACCTAGGAGCCCGACAAGAGCCGCCCGAACACGCACCCCGCAACCGTACGCCCGGATCGGCAGCCGTGACTCACCGAGTGGTTCATCCGTCTGGCTGGATTTGGCGCCCAACGCACTCACTCGATAAGGACGGCTTCAGCTCCTACTGCGGCGTACACGGGCAGTGCACGCGCGTCGCGGGTCAGCAGCTTTCGGCCAGCGCCTCGAGCGGCTAGCGCAATGAGCGCGTCGTACACCTGACCACCGGCCAGCGCCCGAGCGGCCATCTGGTCCATCTCGTCCAACCCGCCGACACACGCAACCGACATCGGGAAGTTCACCCGAACCAACTCGGCGGCGGCCGCGGGTGGCAGCCGATACCCAGGCAGCCTCGTAAGAACCGACAACGTCTCGAAGACCGCGTGGCCGGCCAGCCCTATTGGACCCTTCGGGATCGCCGCCAAGGTCCGCTCATGCGCCGCATGGCCCGCGACCAGAACCGCGACGGCCACGCTGGTGTCCAGCAGCGTCACCGCCTGTCAGCTTCCCGCAGTTGCCGCACGTCCTCGTCGTCTATGCGATCGTCCCCGGCGGCAATCACTGTGAAGCGGCCCTCCCGGTGGACCGCGTGATCCTGCTGCCAGGGTTCGATCCGGATTCCTGCCCCGTCCACGATGATGTCCACCTTCCCCGCGCGCAGGCCGACCCGGTCCCTCAGTTCTTTGGGAATGACCAGCCGACCGGCCGCATCGATCCTGCTCTCCATGGCGTGAGAATACCAATCAAATGGCATCCGCCTGGCATTCTTGTGGACAACTAGCCCAGGAAGGTCGCCAGCAGCGCATCGGCGGCCACCGCCGGCGGCAACTCCCCCGCGAGCACGGAGGCCTCCACCGACGCCAGTCTGGCCCGCACCTTGGGAGAGCCCTTGAACTCGTCAAGCAGCCGGTCGCCGATCAGCGACCACATCCAGCCGATCTGCTGGCGCTGGCGGCGCGCCTCACGTTCACCAGTCGCCGCCAGCGTGTCCCGGTGGGCGACGATCTGTTCCCAGATCTGCGGCAGGCCGTCGTTGGTCAGGGCCGAGCACGTGAGCACCGGCGGGGTCCAGTTGGGCGACGCCGAGGTCATCAAGTGAATCGCACGTCGATAGTCCGCCGCCGCCACCTTGGCGCGCTTGACGTTGTCGCCGTCGGCCTTGTTCACCGCGATCAGGTCGGCGATCTCCAGGACGCCACGCTTGATCCCCTGCAACTCGTCGCCCGCGCCGGCGAGCATCAGGACGACGAAGATGTCGACCATTTCCGAAACCGTGGTCTCGCTCTGCCCGACGCCCACCGTCTCGACGAGCACCACATCGAACCCGGCGGCCTCGCACAACAGGATCGCCTCGCGGGTGGCACGCGCGACTCCGCCCAAGGATCCGCTGGCCGGCGAGGGCCGGATGAAAGCGTTCGGGTCGACGCCGAGGCGTTCCATGCGGGTCTTGTCGCCGAGGATGGCACCGCCGGTGCGTGAACTGCTCGGGTCGACGGCGAGCACCGCTACTTTGTGACCGTCGGCGGTCAGGTTGGTGCCGAACTGGTCGATGAACGTGGACTTGCCGACCCCGGGTACCCCGGTCAGTCCCACCCGGTCCGACCCGCCGGTGAACGGCATCAACGCGGTCAGCAACTCAGCCGAGGCCTCCCGGTGCTCGGGCTTGCGGCTCTCGACCAGAGTGATTGCGCGCGCCAGCCACATGGTGTCGCCGGAGCACACGAGATTGGCAAGCTCGGCCGTCGCAGGCAGCGGCTGCTTCATGAATTCAGCTGCTCGAGCAGACCCTCCGCAGCCTCGGCGATCACGGTTCCCGGCGGGAAGATCGCCGCCGCTCCCGCCTCACGCAGGGCGTCGAAGTCCTGCGGCGGGATCACGCCACCAACCACCACGAGGATGTCCGCGCGGCCAAGTTCGGCCAACGCCGACTTCAGTTGCGGGACAAGCGTCAGGTGACCGGCGGCCAGCGAACTGGCGCCCACAATGTCGACGTCGTTCTCCACCGCCTGCCGCGCGACCTCTTCCGGGGTCTGGAACAGCGGGCCGATGTCGACTACGAAGCCGAGGTCGGCGAACGACGAGGCGATGACCTTCTGCCCGCGGTCATGG
>JALOLM010000467.1 GCA_025455985.1 Candidatus Nanopelagicales bacterium
TACGACCACCTCGAGGGGATGCTCTACATCGACCGACTGTCGGCGCGGGCGCGCAAGAAGGTGCTCAAAGCGTGGGCTGAGGAGCACCAGGCGCTCTAGGCCCAGGCGTAGACTGAAGACAGGTTCGTGCAAGACCACTGGGGGTGGTTCATGTCGAACATCCGCCGGACGCTGCTGGCCCTCTGCGCCATATCTGCGCTGAGCACAACGATACTGACCGCACCTGCTCAGGGCTTGCCGGCAGCCATCGACCTCGCCGGGCCCGGCGTCATTCGCTTCGACGGCTACGCCGCCGGAGATCAGGCAGGTGCCGACGTCTCCGGGGCCGGGGACTTCAACCACGACGGTTACGACGACATCCTCATCGGCGCCCCCGCTGCAGACACAAAGGGTGACAGCGCCGGAGCGGCCTACGTCGTACTGGGCCGACCCGCATTGCCCAGCCTCGTACTGGCTGGGTTGGGCATCCTCGGTGTGCCCATCGATGCGGCCAGCGCCGGCGATGCGGTCGGATCCGCGGTCGCAGGCGCGGGTGACGTCAATAGCGACGGCTACGACGACATCGTCATCGGCGCTCCCCAGGCTGACCCCGGCGGCAACAACGAAGGATGCGCGTACATCGTCGCTGACCCAGGCGGCAACAACGAAGGATGCGCGTACATCCTCTTCGGCAGCCAGGCACCCGGGCCGGTGGATCTTGGAACGCCTGGCGAGGGATGGGTACGGATCGACGGCGCGAACAGCGACGATCACATCGGTTCTGATGTGGCCGGGGCCGGTGACCTGAACCACGACGGTTACGACGACGTCATCGTGGGATCGCCGTACCTCGATCCGAACGGCAGTTACTCGGGAGGAGCGTATGTCGTCTACGGCAGCGCTCACCCCACGTCCATCGATCTGGGGTCAAGCGGCCAATGGGGATTCGCCATCGAAGGTGCCGCCGCTGTCAACTTCGCCGGCGCGGTGGCTGGAGCGGGCGACGTGAACAACGACGGCTACGACGACGTGGTCGTGGGCGCCCGCGGCGTTGATGCCAGCGGGCATGAAGCCGGCGCGGGCTACGTGGTCTACGGGCGCGCGACCGGACACACCGTCGACCTGAGCACCCTGTCGGCGACCGATGGATTCCGGATCGACGGGGCGGCAGCGGAAGACAACACGGGCATTGCGGTCGCGGGCGCCGGGGACGTCAACTCCGACGGTTTCGACGACGTGATCGTGAGCGCGCACAACGCGAGCCCGCACGGACTCAGCCAGGCTGGCTCTGCGCATGTGGTGTTCGGTGCCGCCGCCCACACGGGGGTCGCCCTCGCGTCCCCCGGTGTCACGGCGGTGCGCTTGGACGGCGCAGCGGCGGGCGACATGGCCGGATGGTCGGTGGCGGGCATCGGGGACATGGACCGGGACCAACGGCCGGACGTGCTCATCGGCGCCCGGTTCGCCAACGCCGGCGGCCGCCAGAGGGCTGGCGCTGCCTACGTGGTCCGTGCGGGACTCACCACGCCTCAACGCGACCTTGCCTCGTTGGGCCCGGCGGGAGTTCGCGTGGACGGCGCCGCCGCGGGCGACGAGAGCGGCACCTCCGTGGCGGGAGCCGGCGACATCAACGGCGACGGCAGCGACGATGTCCTGATCGGCGCACCACTGGCGAACCCCGGTGACCGGGTCGATGCCGGCTCGGCCTACCTCATCCTGGGCGATCCGAAGCCCGCGGATCCAGGCCCGCCACCGGTGGTGCCGACGGCCACCCTCAAGGTCAAAGCGCGCCCGGCGAAGAAGGCCGTCCCCCGCACCGGCAGGGCGGTGCTCGTGCGCAAGATTCGCGTTGGCCCGGGGCAGCGGGCCCGGATCACCGCGGGGGTTACACCGAGGAAGACCCGCGCTCGGGTCACCGTCACCAAGACCACCACCTCAGTGCGGATCAGGACCCGAAACGCGCCGAAGGGCCGGATCGCGGTGTTGATCCGCGCCACCGGACCCGGCGTGACACCGGCGTTCTGGAAGCGGACGTGGCGAATCGGCTGACCGCACCAGGCGCTGCAGCCCCTGGCCCTTTTGGTGACAAAACGACCAGTGAGTTGTCGATTCCTCACCAGAAGGCCGACCGCTGGCCTCACCCCACCCGTCGCACCCCGGGCAGTCGGGTCAAACCCCAGGCCAACCCGAAGCACGCGATGAGACTCAGCGGCGCCACGAACAGGAACTTCACCTCCGGAGCCAGTGGCAGCGCAGCGAACGCAAGTGCCACGGCCACCACCACCGGCACCTGCACGACGTAGGCCCCGAAAGCGGCCCGTCCCAGCGCCATCCGCAGCGGACTCGACCGATCGACGTGCCGCTGGAAGAAGCCGAGCAGCCAGACCGACAGCGCCACCGCGATGGTCGCCTCACACACGTCAGCAAGGCCTGCCACTGCAGGCCACCGGCGAACGGTTCGAACGACTCCGGGCTGGCCGCGAAGGCGCCCACCATCACCACCACCCCGGCCAACGCAGAGAAACCGCACCCGCGCCGCAGGCGATCAGCAACCGGATCGGCCCAGCCGTTCTCAGCGCACATGACACCCAACACGAAGAGCCCCAGGCACTGCGGCCACTGCCACAGGTGCAACGAGAAGACTTGATCGGAGTTGATGGGGAACACCAAGCGCACGACGACAGTGCTGGCCGCGATCAGAGCACCCAGCAAGACGAGCAGGCGCGGGCGCAAAGCGCCGCCATCCGAGCGGGCCGCATGCCCCCTGCGCCACCAGGCATAGCAAGCCGAGTAAATGAGCAGGACCAGCACGAACCACAAGGGTCCCGGGGTCAGCTCACGCGCCTGATCGGCCAGCACCTCCCGCCAGCCTTCGTCACCAGCGAGCCAGACCACCAGGGGGTAGATGACCAGATAGGCCAGGAACGGCACCCCGAGCCGGACCACCCGGTCACGCAGGAATCCGCCGGTTCCCTTCTTCGCCAAGGATCGAGGCGTCAACAGGCCAGCTATCAGGAAGAACAGCCCCATCGCGAAGAGCGACCCGAGCGAAACCACCAGCGCCGCAACGATCAGGAACGCGTCGTTGTCCGAGGTTTCCCG
>JALOLM010000007.1 GCA_025455985.1 Candidatus Nanopelagicales bacterium
TTGCAGGCAGATACAGGAAGGAGGGCAAGGTGCTGCGGGGCTCTACCGTTCCGCTATCGACCAGTTGAGGAATAGCGAAGACACCATCGGACTTCTCCTCCCCATCATCGCTAACCTGAGCCCAGGCCAGGGCGCAGTTTGTTGTACCTAAATCGATTCCAAAACTCTTCATCGCCAGGGCGTTCATCCCCCAGGGTGCCAACCCTTCCGAGGATCAACCCAGCTCGACTTCGGCCGGCAACAGCACATCGGGACGCCCCAGTGGTGGCAAGGCGTCCTTTTCCAGGCGCCATCCGTGATGACGCAAGATGCCCTGGAACGGGGGGCTGCCCTCGACCTTGCCCACCAGGGAGATGCGATGGGGGTCGAAGCCCTCGTCGACCGTGACCTTCTCGCCTTCTTTCTGGTCCAGCACGGCAGCCAGGGTAAGGTACTGTTGCATCACCTGGCGGCAGCCTTTCTGGACGCCGCGAGCAACCGAGCCCACCTGGGCGTCGGGGAAGCTGGTCAGGTCTTCCTGCAGAAAATCGATGAAGCGGCCCTCTTTTTGAAAGGCGGCCAGGAGCTGCGCCGATGTCGCGAATGAAGGCCCTTTGGGCGCGGGAAGTAGCTCCTGCTTTTCCTGGGACAGGATCTCGGCGATCTTGTCCGAGGTGGGCCCCTTTCTCAAACAGCGGAAGAAGGCCTTGAAGGCCAAGCCTAGTCCAGCCACACTATACCCTCGCGCACCTCACCTGGGCTCAACCTTCGGGTAGGTCTTTCATCCAGGCGCGATAGAGCTCCGTCTCATCCAGGCTCTCGATATCACGCAGGTAGCGCCCTGTGTGACGGGACAGGCCAGCCGCCCGAGCGATGTCGAGCGCATCCCGGAAAGCAGCTACGGCTTCGGGATACCTCTTTTGCTGGCGGTAAAGGATGCCCAGCTCATAATAGGCCTCCGCTCTCCAGGCCTGAGGTCCTTTCTCCGGAAGCTCCTCGATAGCTTCGGTGCTCAACTTCTCGGCGTTGACAAAGTCACGCGTGAGCCGGCAGATAACCCCTTTGAGGCATTTGAGGAACGCCAGCTCCCGGTCCATCTGCTGCTCCTCGAAGATCGCCTGAGCTTTGGTCGCGACATCGCGGGCTTCGTGAGCGCGTTCCGCCTTGACATAAGCCTGCGTGATAGGGCCGAAATAGCCGGTCTGTGGCTGGACGGCCAACTGCTTCTGCAGGAACAGCACCGCTGCTCCGCGATCGCCGTACTGCAGGGTCATCGCGGCATGCGGGTTGCTGTCAGAAGCACGCCGCGTGGACTGGTTCTTCGACCTCTTGGCCCGCTTGGCCTTCTGTGACTTCTTCTTGGCCTTCTGCGCGTGCTTGGCCTGCTTGGCCTTCTTGCGGGTCGTCTGCTGCTGCGAGCCCAGGGAGGCCCAGGTCAGCGGACCGACGACACCGGTCGTGGGTATCGCATGGTCGGCTTGGTACTTTTTGACCGCTGCCAGCGTCACCGGGCCGAAGAAGCCCGTCTGGGGGGAGATTCCCAGAGCTTTCTGCACTCGCTTGACCGCAGGGTGCTGCATGCCCTCGGCGAGGATGGGCTGGCTGTCGGCCAGGGCCGGTGCGCTCGGTGCCAACAGTGCCATTGCGGCAACTGCGGTGATCGCCGTGCGCCTCATCGTCGTCCTCCAGGGTTCGTGGTTTTCATCGGTAGATCTGGCCGCCAAGTCAAGCGACACGCCTGTAATTTCAGTAACGGAATTGTCACGCTAGCGGAACTGGCAGTGCCCTTGCCACCGGACTTCGAAAACAATCCTGGGATCCCGGCGTGTCGGATCAAATCCGACGCAGTTGTTGTGGGAACATCCGGGCCGCCTGGCTACGGTGTCGCTGCGTGCCCGGTTTGCGAGGTTCGGTGCCTGGTACACAATGAACGGGTGAGCGGCGAGCTGATCGACACCACTGAGATGTACCTGCGCACCGTGTTCGAACTCGAAGAGGAGGGCACGGTTCCGCTGCGGGCGCGTATCGCTGAGCGGTTGGGTCAGTCGGGCCCGACGGTGTCGCAGACTGTGGCACGCATGGAGCGTGACGGCTTGGTGGTTGTCTCCGGCGATCGTCACCTCGAGCTCACACCTGCCGGACGGGCGTATGCGGTCTCGGTGATGCGCAAGCACCGCTTGGCGGAGTGCCTGCTCGTGAACGTCATCGGTCTGCCGTGGGAGGACGTGCACGCGGAGGCCTGCCGCTGGGAGCATGTGATGAGTGAGGCGGTGGAACGCCGGATTTGGGATCTGCTGGAGCGCCCCCTGACCTCGCCCTACGGCAACCCGATCCCCGGACTCGACGAACTCGGCGGAGACGCCGGATCCGAACTGGCACCTGCGGCGCCGCTGCGCGAGGTGGCCCGCCGGCTGGGATCTTCGCCAATCCGCGTGCTGATCAGGCGAATCGACGAACCCCTGCAGACCGAGCACGACGTGATGTCGGCCATGCGGCGGGCCGGTGCCACGCCCGGCGCCACCGTCAAGGTGAGCGCATCTCCGGGCGGGTTGCTGATCGGTAGTGGAGGGGAGTACGCGGAGGTGCCGTTCGCAGTGGCCGAACACATCGCCGTCGAGTTGCTCTGATGCCGGATCTGCATTGGTTCCGGCGGGACCTGCGCATCGATGACAACCCCGCTCTGGCAGCCGCCGGACCGGACGCGGTGGCCGTGTTCATCCACGATCCGCGGCTCGCCGGAGTCGGCAGGGTGCGTCAGGACTACTTGGACGCGGCCATCAAGGAGCTGAACACACAGCGGCCACTGTTGCGCCGCCATGGGGAACCAGGTGCTGAGTTGCTCGCCCTGGCTCGCGAGTCCGGCGCGCGCCGGGTCTACTGCGCCGGGGACAGTACCCCGTTCGCAGCCCGGCGTGATGACGCTGTGGAAGCCGTATTGGCAGCCCACGGGATCGAGCTGCGGCGCATCGACTCACCTTTCGCCGTGCCCCCGGGGGAGCTGCGTACCCAGGCCGGTGCCGGCTTCCGGGTGTTCACGCCGTTCTACAAGGCATGGATCGCCCGCGGCTGGGGTCCCGCCGGCCCACCCGTGGCCACGAACGCCGCTCGGGCCAGGTGGGAGGAGTTCCGTACCACCAGGCTGAGCCGCTACCAGCAGGATCGTGACTTCCCGGACATCCCCGCGACCAGTCGTCTGTCCGCGGCCCTGCACTTCGGCCAGATCCATCCCCGAACGATCTTGTCGCAGATCCCGGACCCCACCACGGACCCGTTCGCGCGGCAGCTGGCGTGGCGTGAGTTCTGCGCCGAGGTCCTCTGGCAGCGCCCGGATGCGGTGTGGGCCAGTCTCGACAGACGCTTCGACACCCACATGCAGTACTCGGACAACGAGGACCACTTCCAGGCCTGGACGCAGGGCCGCACCGGGTACCCGTTCGTGGACGCCGGGATGCGACAACTGCTGGCAGAAGGCTGGATGCACAATCGCCTGCGCATGGTCACGGCGAGTTTCCTCGTCAAGGATCTGCACCTCCCATGGCAGAAGGGCGCCCGCTGGTTCTTGGAGCACCTCGTTGACGCCGACGTGGCCAACAACCAGATCGGGTGGCAGTGGGTGGCTGGGTGCGGAACCGATGCAGCGCCCTACTTCAGGATCTTCAACCCCGTGGTGCAAGGCCGCCGGTTCGATCCCGACGGACACTACATTCGCCGCTACGTGCCGGAGCTGGCGCATCTGGACGACCCTCACGAGCCCGGAATCTTCGCCGGTGACTACCCGCCGCCGTTGGTCGATCACCGGCGTGAACGCGACGTCGCGCTGTCGCGGTTCCAGGCGCTGCCACCCAAGTGAGGCCGAGCCCGGGTCGACGCCGCTGCACCGAAACTGCTGCGATGGGTGGCAGTATGAACAGATGGACGCGCCAGTTGTCGCGGTTCTGAGCCTCAAGGGGGGCGTTGGCAAGACCACCGTGACCCTCGGATTGGCCAGCGCTGCTCGTCACGAGAGCCGTCGTGTGCTGGTGGTCGACCTGGATCCCCAAGGCAACGCCACCGCCGGGCTCAACCTGGCTGAATCCCCCGCCTTCACCACCTCGGACGTCCTTTACGACGGCCGTACAGGCGTCGGGCTCGAGGCGATCACCTCGACTGGCTGGGGGTCCCTGGTGGATGCCATCCCGGCCGAGCGGGCGTTGGAGCACCGCGCCGTGCCGTCGGGGACCGACCCGGTGCGCCGATTGCAGCGCGCACTGCATGGGGCTGCCGACCGCTACGACATGATCCTGCTGGATTGCCCGCCATCTCTGGGAGAGTTGACCCGTAACGCTCTGTTCGCCGCCACGCAGGCCGTCGTGGTCACCGAACCCTCCTACTTCGCCGTGCAGGGCGCGGCGGCGGCGGTGGAGGCGGTCGAGGTGGCCGGACGCGAAGGCAACAGTGCCCTGCGCGTGACGGCGATCGTGCCGAACCGGGCCAGATTGCGGCTGTCCGAGCACCAGTACCGGCTGGCCGAACTGCATGCGGCGTTCGGCGACACGGTCACAGAGCCGGTTTCGGAGCGCACGGCGATCCAGCAGGCCCAGGGCGCCGGAGTGCCGATCCACGACTGGAAGTCCTCGGGTGCCCGCAGCGCCGCGCGGACCTTCGACGACCTATTGGGTCGTGTGGCAGACATCAGCGGGCAGGCGATGGCCCAGGACATCGCCGCACAGGAGGACTCATGATCAATCCACCACCGCGTCCAGCGCTTCGCAAGGCGCCCGACGCCCATGTCCATCCGGTTGCCCCGGTACCGGCGGCAATACCGGCCACAGTGCCTGCTCAAGCCCGGCGCCCGGAACTGCGGCCCGTGGTGGGCATCGGAGGGCGCACCTCGGACACCTTGGTCCGCAAGCCTGCCAAGAAGACGAAACGGTCGGCACTTGAAGTGAAGGTGCCGAAGCCGGTCCTGAAGGCTGCGCGCCAGCGTGCCAAGGCCCGCGGGGAGCAGCTCGACGATGTGGTGGCCGCAGCTCTTCAGGCGTACGCCGAATAGCGGCCGGCCTCAGGGTGCCAGTCGCTCGCGCATCCAGGCCTGCGGATCGTCCAAGCCGCCATCGGTACGACGGATGTAGCGGATCCTGTCGTGCAGGCGTGAGGGTTGGCCCTGCCAGAACTCCAGTGCCGAGGGACGCACAAGATATCCGCCCCAGTGGGGCGGCCGGGGCACCTCGTCGGGAAACTGCTCGGTGACCTGCCCGAGTCGGTCCCGTACGTAGTCGCGGTCGGGAATCACCCGTGACTGCGGGGACGACCAGGCGCCCAATTGCGCATCACGGGGCCGACTCGCGAAGTACTCGTCGGATTCGGCCTGTGGGATCCGCGTGGCGATCCCGGCCACACGCACCTGGCGATGTGCCGGCTGCCAGTGGAAGCACAGCCCCACCTGCGGGTTCGCTTCGATCTGTCGCGCCTTGTCCGATTCGTAATTGGTGAAGAACACGAACCCGTCGACCGTGACCTCTTTGCACAACAGGGTCCGCACATGGGGCTGACCGCGCTCGTCCACGCTGGCCATCGCCATGGCATTGGGCTCCTCGATCCCGGCCGCATCGGCCTCCTCGAGCCAGCGCCGGAACTGCTCCAGGGGGGAGCCGGCAAGGCCCGACTCGTCCAACGGTCCGACCTGGTAGTCGATCCTGGCTATTGGTTTCATGTGCCTCACCGCCGCGCAAGTTAGCTTTGGCCACTAGGTTATTGACCGAGACGGTCCAACGTGGAGTGTGAGCATGAGTGATTTCGTACCGGGCCTTGAGGGCGTCATCGCCTTCGAGACGCAGATCGCCGAGCCCGACAAAGAGGGCAGTTCGCTGCGGTACCGCGGCGTGGACATCGAAGACCTGGTGGGCAGGGTCTCTTTCGGCAACGTCTGGGGCCTGCTGGTCGACAACGAGTTCAACCCCGGGTTGCCCCCGGCCGAGCCTTTCCCCATCCCGGTGCACTCCGGTGACGTCCGTGTGGACGTCCAGTCGGCCATCGCGATGCTGTCGCCGGCCTGGGGGCTGCGGCCACTACTGGACATCGACGACGAGACCGCGCGCGAGAATCTCTCCCACGTCTCGGTGATGGCCATGAGCTTCGTGGCGCAGTCGGCGCGCGGGCTCGGGCAGCCCATGGTCCCGCAGGCCGAGATCGACAAGGCCAAGACGATCGTCGAGCGGTTCATGGTGCGCTGGCGCGGCGAGCCGGACCCCGCCCACGTCCAAGCCGTTGACGCCTATTTCGTGTCGGCAGCCGAACACGGGATGAACGCCTCAACCTTCACCTCCCGGGTGATTGCCTCCACCGGCGCCGATGTCGCCGCCGCCATTTCCGGGGCGGTCGGCGCGATGAGCGGACCGTTGCACGGTGGGGCACCCAGCCGCGTGCTCGGCATGATCGAGGAGATCGAGCGCACCGGTGACGCTGATGCCTACGTCAAGGGGGTCCTGGACCGCGGGGAACGACTCATGGGCTTCGGCCACCGGGTCTACCGGGCCGAGGATCCGCGGGCGCGCGTGCTGCGTCGCACCGCACGGGAGTTGAACGCCCCCCGTTACCAGGTCGCGGAGGCCTTGGAGCAGGCCGCTTTGAGCGAGTTGCGTGCCCGCCGGCCCGACCGGGTGCTGGAAACCAACGTGGAGTTCTGGGCGGCCATCGTGTTGGACTTCGCCGAGGTTCCCGCCCACATGTTCACCTCGATGTTCACCTGTGCCCGCCTCGCTGGCTGGAGTGCCCACATCCTGGAGCAGAAGAAGACGGGTCGATTGATCCGGCCGTCGGCGCGCTACGTCGGCCCGCCGCCGCGACGCCCGGAGGACGTGCCCGGCTGGGACCCCGAGATGGTCGCACCCAGTGGTTACCACCCCGAGGTCGGTTTCCGCGTCGAGTAGGCGTCACGGCGCTGGACGCGGTGAAACTGCCCACCACGCCCGCGTTTAGCCTGGAAGGGTGACCGACCTGACGATCCCTTCCGAGCTCAAACCCGTCGACGGCCGCTTCGGCGCCGGACCCTCCAAGGTGCGCGCCGCCCAGGTGGCAGCCCTTTCGGAGATGGCCCCCACCTACCTGGGGACCTCGCACCGAAAGCCGGGGGTGAAGAACCAGGTCAAGCGGGTGCGTGAGGGGTTGCGCACCCTGTTCACCCTCCCCGAGGGCTACGAGGTCGTGCTGGGCAACGGCGGGTCCACTGCGTTCTGGGACATCGCCACGTTCGGGCTGATCGAGGACCGCGCACAGTTCCTCTCCTTCGGAGAGTTCGGGTCGAAGTTCGCCAAGGCCGCCGCCACCGCTGTGCATCTGGGCGAGCAGGATGTGCGCACCTTCGCCCCGGGCAGTGCAGGGGCCTTCGAACCGGTCCCGGGACTCGACGCGTACGCCAGCCCGCACAACGAGACCTCGACCGGGGTCGCGATCCAGGCGCTGCGTCCGCAGGGCGTCGGCGATGCGCTGGTGATGTTCGATGCCACCTCCGCGGCCGGTGGTCTGCCGGTCGTGGCGCAGGACTTCGACGTGTACTACTTCGCCCCGCAGAAGTGCTTCGCCTCCGACGGTGGCTTGTGGTTCGCGCTGATGTCGCCGGCAGCACTTGAGCGGGCGGCCGCGATCAAGTCCAGCGGTCGCTGGATGCCGGCCTTCCTCGACATCAACATCGCGATCGAGAACTCGGTGCAGGAACAGACCTACAACACCCCCGCGCTGGCCACGATTGCCCTGATGGCCGAGCAGATCGACTGGTTCAACGACAACGGTGGTCTGGCGTGGACCACTGCGCGCACGGCCGAGAGTGCTGCGATCCTCTACGACTGGGCACAGCGCACGGAGTACACATCGCCGTATGTCGAGGACCCTGCGCTGCGCTCGGCGGTGATCGGCACCATCGACTTCGACGACGCGGTCGACGCGGCCGAGGTCGCCAAGATTCTGCGAGCCAACGGCATCGTGGACGTCGAGCCGTACCGCAAGCTTGGGCGCAACCAATTGCGCGTGGCCATGTTCCCGGCGATCGACCCCTCCGATGTCGCCGCGCTGACGGCCAGCATCGACTGGGTGGTTGAACGACTCGCGTGACGGGTGCCGCAGGACCTGGCCTGCGGGGTGCTTAGCCTAGGGGTGTGAGCGACTACGGCGGCCCTGAGTACCCCACGATGGCGATTCCCCCTGCCGGTGAACCTGAGCCGGAGCCTGAGAAGAAGCCGTCCAAGGCGCCGATCATCATCGCTGTCGTTGTGGCAATTCTGCTCGGCCTCGGTGGTGGTGCGCTGTGGGCGTCTTTGAGCAGGGGCGAGGACCCTGAACCGTCCCCCAGCCCTTCGGCGACGCCGACCGCGACCCGGACCGAGTCCCCGACCCCCACAGTCCCCACGACTGTGGCACCCACGACCGTCGCTCCCACCACTGCCAGCCCGACCCCCACGGCGTCGAGCAGTCCAACCCCGACGGCGACCAAGACCAAGACCCCTAAACCGACGGTCACAACGTCCGGTCCGCCCATCGACGAGGAGGTCGAGCCGACCCAAGCGCCGCCCTCGGCAGTCGAGGGTGAAGGCGGGTTCGAGACCTCTGGCGCACCCTGATCGTGAACCCCAGAACCCGCCGAGCGGTGACCCTGGCAGTGCTGTTCGGACTCGTCGTGTTGCTGGTGGTCCTCGCGATGTTCAGATGAGGGTCAGCAGCGGCAACCGCACGCGGCCGCAAGCGTGGCCAGGTAGTACGGTCGGAGGGTGGATGTGCAACCCATCGATGAAGACGGCGTGTTCGCCGTGACGCTGGGTACCGTCCTGTGGCTTGTCGCCTTCGTCGTGTTGTTCCTGTTCTTCCGCCCCGAACTGCAGTCACACGGCACCCAGTGGTGGCTCAATGTCTGCCTCGTAGGAGCCGGTCTGGGCCTGGCCGGTCGGTGGTACACCGTGCGTCGGCGTAATGCCTACCGACAGGCGAGGACGAATCATGGATGAGCCCACCGAAGACCTCTTGGTCGTGGTTGTGGGCGATGCCACCCACCCGCAAGAGGAGCAGGTAGTCGCACCCACGGCCGAACCTGAGCAGCCCTGGGAGATTGACGAGATCTGCGCGCAGGCAGTTGATCTGGCGCGGGCGGCGTTGGTCGAGGAAGCCTCCGAGGAGGTGGTGGGGGAGCACGTGGGCCTTGTCGCCGACGGCCCGCTCGTGGTCACCCATTTCTTCCGGGGATCGGTCCCGGGTTACGCAGGCTGGCAGTGGGCGGTTTCTGTCACACGGGCTCCTGACAGCGACCACGTGACTATCGACGAGACGGCTCTGCTGCCCGACGGCGACGCTCTGCTGGCCCCCGCGTGGGTGCCGTGGAAGCAGCGCATCGAGTCCGGGGACCTGGGCACCGGCGACGTCATGGTCACCGAGCCTGATGACCCCAGGCTCGTGCCCGGGATGGCTGACTCAGATCTGCCGGAGTCCGAGGATGCACTGATGCCGGCGCAATGGGAACTGGGTCTGGGCAGAGTCAGGATCCTGAGCCCCCAGGGACGGCGGGATGCTGCTGCTCGGTGGTACCGAGAGGCAGGCCCGCGGGCCTCCGCAGTGCGCTCCACCGGCCTGCAGTGTGCGACCTGCGGCTTCCTGGTCATGATCGGTGGGCCCCTGGGTCAGGGATTCGGGATCTGCGCGAACGGTTACTCCCCGGCGGACGGGCGGGCGGTGGCGTTGAACTTCGGGTGTGGCGCCCACAGCGAGATGCCGGCCGCCGCGTCGGTACAGGTCGCCGAGACCGTCATCGACGAGATCGGTTTCGACGACCTCGGGCAAGTCGAGGCGGAGCCGGACGTGCCGACGGAGACGCCGACTGACACTGCGACTGACACTGCGACGGAGACGCCCGCGGAGGTGCGGGATTCCGAGGCGCCGGCCCCAGATGTGCAGGCAGGCGTTGACGAACCCGCGCCGCCGGAACCCGAGGAGAATGTGGCCGTGGTTGAGGCGGCACCAGAGGAGGACCAATGAAGAAGGTCGCAGCAGTGGCGGTAGCTCTGGCAGCCACCGCGGCGCTGGCAGCGTGCGAGAAGCCCCCGCCAGGTGTCACGGTGTTCACCGGCACCTCGTCGCAGCGCATCGCTCCGATCTGCTTCAGCTGGGAAGGGCAGATCAACGCCGAGGAGTGTCTAACGCAGGCGGCCACCGCCGCCGCGGACGGACAGACAAAGACCCTCGACGTGGTGGCCGAGAACGTGGTGGGGATCAGTGTCGACCCCTCGATCGCCGAAGCGGGCTGGTACCCCACGATCGCCGGTCAACGCCTCTCGCAGGAGTCCTTGACCACGACCTACTTCCGGTTCACCTTCCCCAGGGTTCCCGCCAACCCGCAGGGCTACCCGCTGGCCGTGGTGTCAGAGGGTGAGGAGAAGGGCGTGTGGACCGTCAGGATGGACGTCCAGAGCTGACGTTCGCCTGCCGAGAGGCCGCGGACCGCAGGCAATGGGGATAACCGGCAACTTAAGCGTCGGAAAACCCCACGGGTTGCCGGTCGCGGCGCGGCGGCACACTCGCGGCGCAAGCGATGGGGAAAACCGGCAACTTAAGCGCCGGAAAACCGCACGGGTTGCCGGGTCGGCGCGCACGCAGGCGACAAGTCGCTCCGGTCAGACGTCCAACTGGTCGGCCACAGCACGCAGCAGTCGCGCCGTTTTGGCGGCCTTTTCGTCCTCGGGGTAGCGTCCGGCCCGCAGCGAGGAGCCGACCGAATCCAGCAGTTTGATGAGGTCTTCCACGACCGGGCTCATCTGCTCGGCGGGGCGTCGGCGGGCCTTCACCACGCTGGTCGACGGCTCCAGCAACGTCACCGACAAGGCCTGCTTGCCCTTGCGGCCGTCCACGACGCCGAACTCCACGCGGGCGCCTGGGCGTAAGGTCACTCCCGGTTCCAGGGCGCTGGCGTGCACGAAGACTTCATCGCCGTCCTCGCCAGCCAGGAAACCGAAGCCCTTCTCGGTGTCGAACCATTTGACGGTGCCGGATGGCATGCCTGAACTCCCTAGCGGTGATGGGTGAAAGCACTATCCTACCCAAGCCCCGGCAGGAGCCGTCCGGGGTTCTGCGTCAGTAGTCACCAGCCGACGTACCGCCGGTGAGGACCTCGGCGGTGCCGGACAGGCCCAGCCGCGAGGCGCCGGCGTCGACCATCGCTACGGCGGACTCCCAGGACCGGATGCCACCGCTGGCCTTCACACCCAAGGCATCCCCGACCGTCCGGCGCATCAGGGCGACGGCATGTTCTGTCGCGCCCCCGGCCGGATGGAACCCGGTGGAGGTCTTGACGAAATCAGCGCCGGCGTCGGCACAGATCGTGCACACCTCGATGATCTGCTGGTCGGTCAGCGCGGCCGACTCGATGATCACCTTGAGCACCGACGCCGGAATGGCCTCGCGGACTGCGCTCACGTCGGCCCTGACCGCTGCCCAGTCTCCAGAGATGGCGTTGCCGATGTCGAGGACCATGTCGACCTCCTCGGCGCCGTCGGTGACCGCACGGGCCGCCTCAGTGGCCTTGATCCCGGCCTTGTGCTTGCCGCTGGGGAATCCGCAGACCGTGGCCACGTGCACGCCGTGCAGCCAGTCGGGTGCGATGGGCAGGAACGACGGCGAGACGCAGACGCTGTAGACGCCGAGCGCCACGGCTTGCGCGCAATGGGCGTGGATATCGTCGGTGGTCGTCTCAGGTTTCAGGATGGTGTGGTCCACCATGCCTGCCAGTTGTGCCGGGGTGATCATGATGTCCTTTCGTCAGAACGCTATGAACTCTAGGCGGTTTCCGAACGGGTCGTCGGTGTGGAAGCGCCTGACATCCGGGACGTCCGGAGAGAAGTGCACGTCGTGGCCGTCAGCGCGCAGACGTTCGACCAGGGTGTCGAAGTCGCGGACCATGATTGCCGGGTGCGCAAGACGGGCGGGGGTGAACTCCTGCGCGATCCCCAAATGCAGGTTCAGGGCGTCGCCGGTGAGCCACAGCCCGCCACCGGTCGCCAACGCCAGCGGCTTGGGAGTCTCGACAAGTCCCACAACGTTCACCCAGAAGTGCCTGGCGAGGTCCTGCGACCCCGCCGGTATGGCCAGTTGCACGTGATCGAGGGCAAAATCCGGCTGCGGGGCCACCGTCACGTCATCGACTATCAGCAGGTCGGCACCGGCGTCGAAGCGGTCGCTCATGATCGCCAACGCGCTGGCGTGTACCTCGGAATCCAGGCTGGAGGCGCCGGTCCACACCACCAATACGGGCTGCCGGGATGACACAAAGTCGCCCAGGCACTCCTCGAACGCGTCCCAATTGCCGCCGAAGTACGTGGGGAAATCCAGGTCCCGGGCGCATGCGCTGAGAAAACCCGCCTTGTCCGAAACACCTCTGGTGTCCAGTACCACCACCTGCGGGGGGCTCATTCGACGACTTCGCGGAACGAGTCGTAGTGGTCGTCGGTGTAGAAGAACACCTCGTCCTCTCCGACGACGAAGCGGCGCGCCCCTCGATCATCGGACCCTGGCGTCTCGATGGTGTACTCGCGGTACCAGCCGTACTCCTCGTCGGGCAGCAGTTGCTCGCGGTTGCCGAAGACTTGCCCGTCCTGGGAGTAGGGGAAGGGTCCACCGTCGAGGATGAGCGCGTGGGTCTCGACCGCCTCGGGCGGCAGGCTCGCCAATGCGACTGTGGGCAACCCGCTGGCGCCTTCGACCGCCACCACCGTGGCTGTCGGGGATGCCGTCGACGTGGACTGCTGTTGGCTCCCGCCGCCGGTCAGGGTGACGAACAGCCAGCCGACCAGGATCACCACCGCGCCGACTACGAGCAGGGGCTTGGCGTTCTTCACGTGTCGGCCAGGAACCGCTCGAGACCGCCACGCAGCACATCCATTCGGCTGCGGGCGTTGGCCCGGTCGCGGGCCAAGTCACCTGTGTGTTCCACGACCTCGAGATAGACCTTCAACTTGGCTTCCGTGCCGCTCGGCCGGGCGACCACGCGGCCCCCGCCCCCCAGCAAGAGGCGCAGGCCCTCGGTGGGAGGCAGGCGCGTGACCGCGGTGTCGGTGAGATCCTCAACCCCGGCCAGGTCCGCGATCGCGTCGCCTGGTCGGGCAGCGAGGGCCGCCAGGGCCCGGTCGCGGTCGGACAGGTCCTGGACCCGGATGCTGATCTGATCGGTCAGGTACACCCCGTGCTCTGCGGCCAGGGCGTCGAGCTGGTCAGCGATCGTCTTGCCCTGCCCCGCCAGATGAGCGGCCAGCTCGAGCATGCGCACCGAGGCACTGATGCCGTCCTTGTCGCGCACCGCTTCCGGATCGACGCAGTAGCCCAGCGCCTCTTCGTAGCCGAAGACGATGTCGTCGGGGCGCGTGATCCACTTGAACCCGGTCAGCGTCTGCTGGAAGCCCAGTCCGGCGGCGTGGGCCACCGCAGACAGCATCGAACTCGACACGATGGTGGTGACCAGGCTGCCCGAGACCGGAGCCCGGTTGGCCGTCCACCAGCCGAGAAGCACACCCACCTCGTCGCCGCGCAGCATCCGGAACCCCGAGCCGTCCGGGATGCCCACAGCGCACCGGTCCGCGTCGGGGTCGTTGGCGATGATGAGGTCGGCCCCGACCCGCTCGGCGGTGGCCAGCGCGAGGTCCATCGCCCCTGGCTCCTCCGGATTGGGGAAGGCCACTGTCGGGAAGCCCGGATCGGGTTCGAACTGCTCGGCCACGGGGTGCAGCGCGACAAACCCGAGGCGCTCGCAGACGGTCTCGAACAACCCGCCCCCGACGCCGTGCATCGCCGAATACACAACTGTCAGGTGGGAGCCGGCGGTGTTAGCGGGATCGGCCAGGCCGACCACCCGGTCCAGGTAGGCATCCACCACCGCGTCGTCCAGACGGGTCCACTGCGCCGACTGCGGGATCTGGTCGAAGGCCGGCTGCACCGCTATGCGAGCGGAGATCTCAGCATCGGCGGGGGAGACGATCTGCATGCCGTCACCGAGGTACACCTTGTACCCGTTGTCCTCGGGTGGGTTGTGACTTGCCGTGACGACAACGCCCGCGTCGGCGCCGCGAGCTTTGATCGCGTAGGCAAGGACCGGAGTTGGCAGCCGGCGCGGCAGGACCTCCGCCTGCAACCCCGCGCCGGCGGCGATGGCCGCGGTCAACTCGGCGAACGCCTCACTGTTGCGCCGGGCGTCGTAGCCGATCACGATCTTCGAACCGCCGATGTCCTTGACGTACTGACACAGACCAGCCGCGGCTTTGGCAACCACGATGTGGTTCATGGCGGCGGGTCCAGGTCCGAGCGGCCCGCGCAGGCCGGCGGTACCGAAGGTCAGCGGGCCGGCGAACGCCACGCTGAGTCGTGCCTGGTCGTCGGCGTCGAGCCATGCCTGCAGTTCGGCGCGGGTCTGCGGGTCGGGGTCTTCGGCAAGCCACGCCTGCGCCTGTTCGCGCACTGTGTTCACATTGCCTCCAGGATGCCTTTGAGCAGACCGCCGAGGCGGCTTGCGGCGTCCTTGCCCGCCTGCAACACCTCGCCGTGGTGCAGCGCTTCGCCCGTGAGCCCGGCCGCCGCATTGGTGACCAGTGACATGCCGAGGATCTCCAGTCCCGCGGACTTGGCCGCGATCGCCTCAAGCACCGTGGACATTCCCACGAGGTCGGCGCCGAGGATCCCGGCCATGCGGACTTCAGCCGGCGTCTCGTACTGCGGGCCGGGGAACTGCGCGTACACCCCCTCGTCCAGTGTCGGGTCCACCGTCAGGGCCAGATCCCGCAGCCGTCGCGAGTAGACCTCTGTCAGGTCCACGAAGTCGGCCCCCACCAGCGGGGTCGTGGCGGTCAGGTTCAGGTGGTCGCAGATCAGCACCGGTGTGCCGGGGGCCCACTCGGGGTTCAGCCCGCCGCAGCCGTTGGTCAGGACCAGCATCGAGCAGCCCGCTGCGGCTGCGGTGCGCACGCCATGCACGACGGCTGCCACGCCCCGGCCCTCGTAGTAGTGGGTCCGGCCCGAGTACAGCAGGACGTTCTTGTCGCCCACCCGAACGCTGCGCAGATTCCCTGAGTGTCCGGCGACGGCGGACGCTGAGAACCCCGGCAGTTGCTCGTAGGGCATCTCGGCAGTGATCGGGAAAGCATCCGCGGCGGCGTTCCAGCCGCTGCCGAGCACCACAGCCACGTCGTGGTGTGCGATACCGGACTGTTCGGCGATTGCTGCGGCGGCCTGTTGGGCGAGTTCCTGAGCAGTGGTCACGCGGACAAGACTAGGCGGTCAACCGGCCCCGAAGCACCCGTCTGCAGGCCGTGGTCAGGAACAGGGCCGCATCCGCAGATCCCGGACGTAGTCCTCGGGGGCACCTGCCCTCTCGGCGGCGTCGGAGATGATGCCCAGATAGCGCGCCGAGGGCAGGCCGCCCTCATAGTCGTTCAGGACGTAGAGCCAGGCCACGGCTTCACCGTCGAGGGTTTGAACCCGCACCCGGATCTTCTCGTAGATGCCCAGCTCTGTCCCCTCCCACTGATCCATCAGATGTTCGTCGAGGCGGTTGACGTCGTAGAGCATCACGAACACCTGGCTGCCGGGCGACTCCACCACTGTGGCCAGTGCGCCCTCCCACCCGATGTCGGCTCCACCGAAAGTCAGACGCCATCCGTCGAGCCAGCCGACACCTGCGGCAGGGGAGTGTGGCGCGATTTCCAGCATGCGTTCGGGGTCCAGGCTCGAGCCGTAGGCCGCGTACAGGGTCACGCGGGCAGACTAGCGCCGACGACCCGGCCGGTGGTGACGAGGGGACAGGTTGGCCGACTCAGTGCTTAATGGATGACATGGACTCCAGGCAGGAAGCGACGCAGATGTTGCTGGAACCACGCGAAGTGCCCCTGGGCGGGCCGCGCGCGATGACCGTGCGCCGGACGTTGCCGCACAAGCAGATACGTACGGTCGGCGCGTGGTGTTTCGTCGACCACTACGGTCCGGAGTCTGTCCATATGTCGGTGCCCCCACATCCGCACATCGGTCTGCAGACGGTTTCGTGGTTGCTGTCCGGCGAGATCGAGCACCGCGACAGCCTCGGCAGTCTGCAGCGGGTCCGGGCCGGAGAACTCAACCTCATGACCGCCGGCGTGGGCATCGCACACTCGGAGTACTCCATGGGCGACGATCCGCTGCACGGTGTCCAATTGTGGGTCGCCCTGACCGATGAGTACCGCAACATGATTGCGGGCTTCGAGCACCACCACGACCTGCCCGACCTGACGATCGGGACCGCCGACTGCCGAGTCATCGTCGGCGATTTCGCTGGCGCGCTCTCACCGGCTCAGGTGTACTCGCCGCTGGTCGGGGTGGAGGTCACCCTCGCAGGCAGCGTGGTGTTGCCGTTGTCCCCGCAGTTCGAGTACGCGGTCCTGGCAGTCGACGACGCCGTCGATGTGCAGGACCATCGCGTCCCGCGGGCAGCCATGCAATACCTGGGCTGGGGTGCGACGTCGGTGGAGGTGACCGGGTCCGGCCGGATCCTGCTGCTCGGCGGGGAACCGCTGGCTGAGGACCTGCTGATGTGGTGGAACTTCGTGGGTCGCTCCCACACCGAGATCCAGCAGGCTCGTGAGCAGTGGGAGTCCGGCGACGGGAGGTTCGGTGACGTGGTGGGTGACACCTTGCCGCGCCTGCCGGCCCCGGCGCTGCCCACCGTCGCGCTCAAACCCCGGCCGTCTCGTCGCTGAGGGCTCAGAACGGTCCAGCGCGACTCACATCTGCATCAGGTCGCCGTACTGCTGCAGGCGGGCCATCGTCTCGCTGTAGAGGAACTGCTCGTCGAGGCCGGAGCGGACCTCGTCCCAGGTCACGGGAGTCGCCGCGAACGGCAGGTGTTTACCGCGCAGTGAATAGGGCGTGATCGTGGTCTTGGCGGGATTGTTCTGGCTCCAGTCGATGAAGACCCTGCGTTCCCGCTTCGACTTGGTCATGGTGGCCACGACGTGCTTCGGGTGTTTGGCCGTGAGGTCACCGGCCATCGAACGGGCGTAGTTCAAAACCGCCCCCGGGTCCATCGGCTCGGGGAAGGGGACGTAGACCTGCATTCCTTTCGAACCGCTGGTGACCGGCTGACCGTGCATCCCGTCGGCGGCCAGGTAGTCCTGCACGAGCAGGGCGACCTCGCAGCATTGCGTCAAACCGGCGCCGGGTCCTGGATCGAGGTCCACGACGAGTCGGTCCACCGCACCCGGCTGGCGCCATTGTGGGGTGTGCAGTTCGAGCGCGTTGTTCTGCGCCGACCAAACCACCGCCGCCACTTCGTCGAAGACGGGGTAGTGGATGGAGTTGACCAGCATCTCGGGGATCCAGTCCGGGATGCCCTCTGGGGCGTTCTTCTCGAAGAAGGACTGTGAGCCGACCCCGAGGGGGAAGCGGATGCGGGTGACCGGACGTCCGCATGTCTGCCTCACGATCGCCGGTCCAACCGTGGCGTAATAGTCGATGACCTGGGATTTCGTCATCCCCACTGCGGGGTACATCGTCTTCGTCAGGCTGGTCAGGCGCACCTGGCGGCCTTCGACCTGCGCGACGATCGCCGACATGTTCTGAGCCTAGTTCGGGCAGGGAATCCATGCAGCATGCTTCAGGGTTAACGTTCGGTTACCACACAGCGTCACCGACGTTGACCCTCCCGGCACTGGCATGCAACCGCTCAGACAGAGCATGCTTAGGCACGTGCGTGCGATTTGGAAGGGCTCTGTGTCGTTCGGGCTGGTATCGGTCCCGGTGAAGGCCTACACGGCGACCGAGGACCATGACGTCCGATTCCACCAGGTTCATGCCCTCGACAACGGTCGGATCAAGTACAACCGGGTCTGTCGGGAGTGCGGCAATGTGCTGGAACTCGCCGAGATCTCCAAGGCCTACCAGGTCCCGAACGGTCCGCTGGTGATCCTCGACGAGCAGGACTTCGCGAGTCTGCCGGTGTCGTCGTCCAAGGACATCGAAGTGGTCGAGTTCGTGCCGTCCTCACAGGTGGATCCGGTGCGTTTCGACAAGGCCTACCTGCTCGAACCCGAGGAGCGGGCGCTCAAGCCCTATGTCCTTTTGCGCCGGACTCTGGAGGACACCGAACTGACTGCGATCGTCAAGGTCGGCCTGCGGCAGAAGCAGCAACTGGGCGTTCTGCGGGTGCGCGAGAATGTCCTCATGCTGCAGACCATGCTCTGGCCCGATGAGGTGCGTGCAGCCCATTTCGACGTTCTGGACAAGGACGTGGAAATCCGCGCCCAGGAACTGTCCATGGCGGCGTCGCTGGTGGAGTCCCTGGCGGGCGACTTCGACCCCGATCAGTACCACGACGGGTATCGCGAGCAGTTGCTGGCGCTGATCGACGCCAAGGTGCACGGGGGGCACGGCGTGGTGGCCGCCAATGAGCCCAGTAGCAGCGGGGGTGAGGTCGTCGATCTGCTCACGGCGCTGCGGGAGTCGCTGGCCAGGGCAGGTTCGGCACCGACCAAGAAGGCCCCTGCGCGCAAAGCCCCCGCGAAGAAAGCGGCCACGAGGACGCCGGCGAAGAAAGCGGTCGCGAAGAA
>JALOLM010000146.1 GCA_025455985.1 Candidatus Nanopelagicales bacterium
ACAGATTCGCGCCGTTGGTTCGGGCGGGGATCCGGGGCTATCTGAACGCGCTAGTGGCCCTGCCGGACGGCACGCCGCTCGACATCGCCGCGTACTTCGATAAGGACATCCACCGAAGTTCGGCTAGTCCGCCAGCCGCACGTCCCGGTCGAAGGTGATCCTGCCAGTGGCCGTGGGGGACTTGTCGTCCGGTGGGTGTCCTTCGCCGATCCCGAATCCGGAGATGTAGACCGGACCCCAACCCGCGACGGTTACTTGACCCGTTCGGTTGTTTCGGTCCAAGGTTCCCTCCGCAATGATGTCGACCCTCTGCAGAGTGTCGTCCTCCGTGATTGTTGTGACGCAATCGAAGAAATCACCGACCCGACGCGACAGCGTGTGTACGTTAACCTCCGCCGACCAGCCGATTTCGAACCGACGGTCGGTAATTCGGTACTTCCTTCCACGCAGTTTGGTGTTGAGCCCCGAAATCTCCGCGTTCACGGGACCGCTGAATCCGACCGTCTCAGTGTCCTGCCAGGTTTCGCACCCTAGGCCAAGAGTGGTTTGGGTATACGTCATGCGCAACGTGGCGGTGGGCTTCTTCTTGGCCATGTGGAAGCCTTTGGCATCCCCGGAGTTGTAGTAGATCGCCTTGACTTTTCCAAGCTCCGCGGTGAAGTTGAAGTCCAGGCCACCTCCCCCCTCGTAAGGCAGCTTGAAACCCCCACTCACCTTGAGGTTCCCCTTGACTCTCGCCGGGCCGGAGTTTTGTGCCAACGCCGGAGGGGCCGCACAAGCCACCGCCAATGCCAACGAAATCCCGCTGAGAGCGATTCGTGCGATCATCTGCGCCTCCGTGCACCCTGGGGCTCGGACTGTACACCTGTGATCAAAGGAAATGTTGATCTTGGGGGCGAGCGATGTCAGCCGCGCGCATCCAGGAGCTGCCGTACGTACCCCGAACTCACCAACTCGGCCAAGAACGGACCCATAGCTTCAGGGTCCGGTGGCGTGAACAGGCCGGCACGACCCCGAACGCCACGGCCAACTCATCGCTTAGGTACGGGGAGAACATGCGCCGAACGGCATCGCCGGCGACCGCGGCATTGAGCACAACAGCGCATCCCCACAGCGCCTCGTAGTAGCCCGGGCGATCGCCGCGATCGTGACCGTACTGGCTGCGCAAGGCGTTGTCCGCTGCCTGCACTGCGGCCAGCAACGAGTCCACGATTCCCCGCAGAGGAAGGTTGGCCGACAGCCCTAAGTACGACGAGGGATCCAGGTAGGCGTCCACGGCCGCCTTCACCGCACCGCAACCCGTATGTCCAACCACCGACACCAGTCGCACGCTGGGGATCCGCGCGAGAGCGAAGTCGATGCTGCCCACGGATTCACCGCCGAGAACATTGCCCGCGACCCGCACCACGAACAGGTCATTGGCCGTTTGCGAGAAGATCAGTTCCAGCGGGACGCGGGCGTCGGCGCATCCTAGGACAACAGCCATAGGCGTCTGCGGAATCGCCGAACCATCGCCGGCTCCGATTCCCAGCTCCTCAGCGGAAACCGGGATGACGTACTGGCCGCCCGCCCCATCCCTGCCCAGGTCGGCGAACGCTCGGTTGCCCATGTGCAGAAGGAGCAGGGCCTCTTCCGCGGTAGCTGGCGAACGCTGGACCGGATCGGCGTCGGGGTCATACCGCCAACGGATCTCGATCACGACGCCTCCACGCAACGGTTCACTCAGCGCGATCCTTGCACAAGCGGTCCCGCTGACTCCGGTCATCGGTTATGCACACCAGTGCCGCGTCAGTGCCCCACCAGTTCGTTGACCGCCTCGGATCGCCCGGGAAGCAGCCGCCAGGTCACGAAAGCCCCGGCGAACAGAACCGCTGCGCCCACCCACGTGGTCACCTGCATTGCTTGAGTGAAGGCAACTTCTACCGCATCGGTGAGGGCCGCGCTGACCTCGGGCGACAACCCACCCATGGCCTCGAATGCCTCACCCGGCGACTCGTTGGCCGCTTCCCCGACGTCGGCCGGCAACCCGGCCGGTAACTTCAACGCCCCCTGGTACACCGCCGTGAGGACGCTGCCCAGGAGGGCGATCCCGAGCGCGGTGCCCAACTCGTAGCCAGTCTCCGAGACCGCCGAGGCCGCGCCGGCCCTGTCTTTCGGGGCGACAGCCAGAACTGTGTCGGAGGCGATCGTCAGGGCGACCCCATCTCCGGCACCGATCAGGATCAGCGGGACGGCGAACACCAGGTACACGCTGGAGTCCAGGATGAAGGCGATCGCGGCCATCCCGGTCCCGATCGCCAATAGGCCAACAGCCGTCACCGGCCCCCGGCCGAACCGGCGCATCACATTTCCTGCCAGCAACGAAGCGACCAGCGCGGCCAATGTCGCGGGCAACTCGAACAAACCAGCCTGCAGCGGTTCGAGTCCCCGGATGAACTGCAGGTACTGGGAGAAGAAGAACAACGCCCCCGCGAGACCGAACACCGACAGCAGCATTCCCAGCACCGCACCGGTGAACGGACCGGAGGCGAATAACCGCACGTCCACCAAGGGATGGTCCAGATGCCGCTGCCGCCGAATGAACCACACCAGGGAAACGGCGCCGATGAGGCCGGCCAGCAGGTAGCCGGGTTCGATCCCCCGGATAGCCGTCTCCTTGATCGCGTAGACCAGGCCCAGGATCCCGGCCATCGACAGCGCCACCGAAAGGATGTCCAGACGCCCGGGGTTCGGGTCGCGGGACTCCCGCAGAGTCGGCAGCCCGATGATCAGCACAAGGGCCATGATCGGGACGTTGATCAGGAACACCGCGCCCCACCAGAAGTACTGCAGCAAAGCCCCGCCCACCAGCGGCCCTGCAGCTGCCCCCGCGGCGCCCATCGCACTCCAGACTCCGATGGCGAAACTGCGTTCGTTCGGGTCGGTGAACGTCGAGCGCATTAGCGCCAACGTGGAGGGCATCAGAGTCGCACCGGCGACACCCAGCAGTGCGCGTGCGGCGATCAACATCTCGGCACTGGTCGCATACGCCGCCGGAATGGAGATGAGCGCGAACAACGTCCCCCCGATCAAGAGCAGCCGCTTGCGCCCGACCTTGTCACCGACGTTGCCCATGGTGATCAGAAGACCCGCCAGCACGAACGAGTAGATGTCACCGATCCACAGGACCTGCGAAGCGGTCGGCTGCAGATCCTTGACGATGCTCGGGGTCGCCAGACTCAGAACAGTGCCGTCGACAGCCACCAGAAAGATCGCCAGGCACATCGCGGACAACGCCCACCAGCGCCTCGGGTCCTTCTCGGCCATACCCGCCTCCCGAGGGCAAGGCTATGGCCGCATGCACTCCCGAAGCCGGGTCAGGCAGGCTTCGACAGCCGTCGCTCGCTGGCGTCCCAGACCGAGAAGCTCCAGGCGTAGTCGTAGCGCGTGTCACCGATGGTGACCGAGTACTGGCCGCTCGGCCGACTGCCCTTGCCCAGCGGGGCGACGGGATCAAGGCCGTCCCAGGCGTTGGTCGTGAAGAGCAACGGCGGGACCGCGCGCTCGACATTCACCGGCTCCGGCGCGTCGGTGCAGGTCCTGGTGTACTGCCACTGCCGCGCGGGGTCGAACGGAACCTGCATGGCATACCGGAAGCCCTGCCACGGGTTGGACCACAGCGGGGCGACCTCGCCTTCGGCCAATAGGTCTTCGTAGCTCAGCGTCCCCTGGCCCTTCCACGTACACGGGCCGTCCACAGCATCGATCTCGTAGAACCCGTCGAAACTCGTGACCCGGTAGGAAGCCGTCGTCTCGAAGCCGGGGGTGTTTGCGGTATATGCCGGCTTGTTGAAGGCCAGATAGATGTCGCCTTCCCACGCGGCGGTCTTGACCCCGGCAGTGGTCTGCGTGGCTTGAATCGTGCCCATCAGTTTCCGGGGGACGATCTTCGGGTCGTTGTAGACCGCGACCCGGGTCTTCTTTCCCTCGCGGACCCGGATCACAGCGGGCACGGCCTTGCAGTCCCCTGGGCGCGCTTTGACCTTGTAGCGCCCGGTCGGCAGATCGGTGACGCCGTTGCGCAGGGTCTTGCGATAGGGGCCGTTGACCACGCGCGCCAGGCAACCCGGATCCACCGACACGGCCACCTTGCCCACAGGGATGATCACCGTCTGTCCGGGGGCACCGACAAGGCCCGCGGCGGCAACCAGTAGTGCGACAGCCAACGCAGAGGTCCTTCGCATGAGCCCCTCCCAGGCGGTCACCGATGCTGCCAGAGTAGACGCCTGCGCCAGCAATGAGAAGCCATTGGGGAACTAGGGTGAGCAGGTGCTGATCGCCGCCTTTGTCGTGGGACTTGCTGTGTGGATGGCCGCGACCTCCTCAGTCATGAAGACGCTGGTCGTGCCCCGCGGCAGTTCCGGACTGAACCACCTCAAGAACGAGGTCTTGGGGCGCTCATTCCGCGCAGTGGCTCGCCGCACCCGCACTTACGAGGCCCGCGACCGGATCCTCACCTACCAGGCACCCACCGCGATCGTCAGCTCGTTGATCATGTGGCTGCTCATGTACTTCCTCGCGTACGGCTTGATGATGTACGCCTTCACGCCACTGAGTCTGTGGCCGGCATTCCGGGAGGCGGGCTCGAGTCTGTTCACCCTCGGCTACGCCACGTCCGACCGCGCAGGCCTGACCACCCTGGACTTCATCGCAGCCGCTACCGGCCCGATCGTGATCGGTCTACTCATCGGCTACCTGCCCACGATGTACTCGGCCTACCAGGGCAGGGAGGCCGAGGCGACGTTGCTGCTCGCTCGCGGCGGCGAACCGAACTGGGCCCCGGAGTTGATCCGCCG
Organism: Candidatus Nanopelagicales bacterium; assembly: GCA_025455985.1. Classification (GTDB taxonomy): domain Bacteria; phylum Actinomycetota; class Actinomycetes; order S36-B12; family UBA10799; genus JADKAV01. The sequence goes on from JALOLM010000146.1 coordinate 4,836, forward strand.
CCATGCGTTGGTGAACAACGTCGAAGCCCTCGACACCCTGTGGCCGGTCTGGGAGCGATGGGCGGCCGAGGTCGGCGAGAACCACACGAACTTCCCCGTGCTGATCCATATGCGATCGGCACGACCGCATCGCAACTGGCTAGTCTCGCTGGTGGTGGTGATGGACGCCGCCGCGATGCACATGTCGCTGAACCCGCAACTGCCGCAAGGCGGCATGCGGATCGCCCTGCGACAAGGGATCGTCTGCCTGCAGGAACTGTGCCGGGTCGAACGGATCACCTTCGACCCCGATCCGCTGCCCGACAAGCCGAGCTCGGTGTCCTTGTCCGACTTCGAGGACGCGTGCGCACTCATCGGCCGCGCGGGCTACACCTGGACGCGCGACCCGGCCGAGGCGTACCGGCACTTCCGCGGCTGGCGCGCCAACTACGAGGAGCAGGCCTATGCGCTGCTCGACGAGATCGACGCGGTGCCGGCGCCGTGGACCGGCGACCGGACTCCGGCCCTGCCCGTGATCTGGCCCGACACCCAGCCCAACCGCAGCCCGGACCGGCCCGAAGGCGGATCAGGCTGACGTCAGCTGCCCCCCTGCAGAATCCGCCGGGACAACTCCGTGCGGGCGCTCGCCTCGCGCGCCTGACCCAACGTGACGATCCCCATCTCGGCCAGCCGCGGCACCATGCGCACAAAGACTTCGGCAGTCGCTAAGGCGTCGCCCAGCGCGGTGTGCCGGCCGAACACCTCCACGCCGAAACGCCGGCACACGTAGTCCAAGCCGTGCCGCGCTTCCGGGTCCGGGTCGAGCACCGCCGACAGCAGCATCGTGTCCAGGCTCAGAGCCTCGAGTGGCACGTCAGCACGTTCGGCCACCGGCCGCAGGAAGCCGAAGTCGAAGCCGGTGTGGTGGGCCACGAGCACGGAGTCGGCGGCGTACTGCGAGAACTCGGCCACTACCTCCGTGGCAGTGGCGGCGCCCACGACCATCTCGTCAGTGATCCCGTGGAAACTCGTTGACAGGGCAGGGATGGGACGTCCCGGGTTGATCAGCGCGTCGAAAGTGTCGTCGGCGCGCACCACTGCCGCATCCACCCGCACCGCCCCAATAGCGACCAGCCGGTCACCGGCATCCACGTGCAGGCCGGTCGTCTCGCAGTCCACGACAGTGAACACGATGTCCGCCAGCGGAGTCTGCAGCCACTCGGCCCGGCTCGGGACGGGACGAGACGGCCGGGCCAGGTCGACGCTCAACCCGACGTTCGGGCCGGTCGGGTCAAGTTCCGACGGGTTGCCCACCACCAGGACCATCGCGGGCTCACCGGGGCCAGTGATCCGGACCAGAAGGATCGCCGTACCGCGTACGACAGCACGCGGCCGGTGCCCGTCCAGAGCCTGGGCCAGCAGCGGCATGAAGTCCTCAGCGTCGAAGACCCCGAAGATGCTGCGACCTGCCGCCAGCGGCGTGCGTCCCCGCAACGCGCTGCGGGCTGCCGGGTTGACCAGCAGCACCCGCCCGCGGTCGTCCACGACCCCCACCGGCACGTCCAAACCGGTGAGGACTGCGAGCAGGCCGTCGCGTTCGAGGCGCAGCTCGGCGTGGGCAGCCTCCAACTGATCGGACAACCGGGACTCCGCACTGGCATGACGTGCCGCCAGGACGTTGATGGCGTCCTCCGTGGCCGACCCGCCGGGGAGTCGGTGCTCGGGGTTGACGTCGGCGATCATGCGCACCGCAGACGCCGTGCGCTCGTCCTGGTGCTGTTCAGCCCGCCACGTGCTCCAGGCGATCCACCCGATCAGTCCCACCAGCAGGACCAGCCCGAGCGCCATCACCCAGACCTGTCCCCGCACCGCGTCGACAAGATCCTGCCGGGACCCCGCCGGAAGGTCGGCTAGCACGACGGCGACCGTCAACGCGGGCACCACCGTGGCCACCGCGATCAGCGCAAAGACTCTCCAGCGGGTCATAGGTCCGTCCTGAATGCCAGGGAGGTCGCGGCCTGCGCACTCTTCACAGCACGGAACGCGGCCTTCACCTCCTCGATCTGCTCGTCGGTCAGCGCTGCCGGGTCCACCTTGTCGGTGACGTACTGGCGGTTGTCGATCTGCTGCAACTGGTTGCGCAACCTCATGG
>JALOLM010000147.1 GCA_025455985.1 Candidatus Nanopelagicales bacterium
ACCGGCGGTCACCCGGCCGTGCGGGCGGAACGGGGTCTTCAGTGAGGCCAGGGACTCCATGGAGGTCCCTGGGCGCGGGGGCTCGTCGGCGGTGGCCAGACCGTATCCCTTCTCCGTGGAGCGCAGGGCCATGGGAACGAGATCCGGCTGGATCTTGCCCGCGGCGTACGCCTTGGCGGTCTTCTCCTGGGAGGCCACGGCGAATGCGTCGGAGCGTTCTTTGGTCAACTGCGGGAATCGGTCGTGCAGATTCTCCGCAGTCTTGCCCATCAGCAGGGCCTCGGGGTCGACGATCTTCTCGGCCAGGAAGCGCGGGTTGGGGTCGACGCCCTCGCCCATCGGGTGCCTGCCCATGTGCTCGACGCCCGCTGCCACGGCTACGTCGTAGGCGCCCACACCGATTCCGGCCGACACCGACGTGGCCGCGGTCAGGGCGCCCGCGCACATGCGATCGATCGAGTAGCCGGGTACGGACTTGGGAAGTCCCGCCAGCAGCGCCGCACTGCGGCCGATCGTCAGACCCTGGTCGCCGATCTGGGTCGTGGCGGCCACAGCTACCTCGTCGATGCGCTCCGGGGGGAGGTTCGGGTTGCGCCGGATCAGTTCCCGGATCACTCGCACGACCATGTCGTCGGCGCGGGTTTCGGCGTAGAGGCCCTTCGGACCGGACTTTCCGAACGGTGTTCGAACACCGTCCACGAGAACGACATTGCGACCAGCCTGTGGCATCACGACCTCCTGCGGGGCGTAGGGAAACCCAGTGTGCCGCCTATGTTACTCGCCAGTAGCAAAAGGCTGAGAGGGGGTCCCGGGGGTGGTGGTCCTGTTGGGTCCGCGACGTCGGAGAACGTCCTTCTCGAACGCGGTGGGTTGTTCTGCAACGCGACGGTGTGGGCCGCGAGCTCTCCGCTAGAACAGGTCGGCGGTGTGCTCGATCTGCCAGGGGCGGGCGCCGAGCTCATGCAATCGAACGACCGGGTCCTCGGGATCGTGCCACGCGAGGTCGGCCACCACGTCGGGTGCCAACAAGGTCTGGGTCCAGACCTCAAGTTCCTCGGCGCGCTCGGTCACCGACTGGCGTAGAGCCACCCAGCGCACCGCGGCTTGCGGATCGCGCTGCTCCCAGGCCTTCAGCGTCCGGGCGGGTGGGCCGTCGGTACGGCGTAGCGGGCCGACAGGTTCGGCGATACCGCTGGCCACCACCGCCAGCCACTCGTCGCTGCGGCGCAGCACTGAATCGGGCAGGTCGCCAGCGGCCCGCAGTTGCTCCCGGTCTCGCGGCACGGCTTTCGCGATGTCCACCATCGCCTGATCGCGCAGAATCCTGTGGACTGCCACATCGCGGCGCCGGGCCAGTTCATCGCGGTGGAACCAGAGCGCGCGCAGGATTCCGCGCTGGGTGTCGTTGCGCAGCCGCCCGGCGCTGTTGGTGCGGCGCCACCGCTGGTCAGGATCCGCTGGCTCCCGCCGACGCATCTGATGGCCGAACTCCTGGGCCGCCCAAGTCGTCTTCTCAGCGGCGGTGAGCTTTTCGGCCAGGGACTCTCGTAGTTCCGGCAGCACCTCTACATCCAGCGCTGCGTAGTCCAGCCAGCTGCGCCGCAGGGGCCGCCGTGACCAGTCGGCCTGCCCGTGTGACTTGCGCATGGTGCGGCCGAGTTCGGACTCCACCAGTGACGCCAGACCGATCCTCTCCATCCCCAGCAACTGAGCGGCGAGTTCGGTATCGAATAACGCCGTCGGTGCCAAGCCGATCTCGGCCAGACAATCGAGGTCATTGTGGGCGGCCTGCATGACCCACTCGGCGGTGTCCAGCACCTCGGACAGCGCGCTGAGGTCCGTCAGGGGTAACGGATCCAGCAACAGGACAGGAGCCCCCGGCCGGAAGACCTGGATGAGATATGCGCGTTGGCTGTAGCGGTAGCTGCCTGCCCGCTCGGCGTCTACTCCGATGGGTCCGTCAGCGGCGGCGAGGTCCGCGACCGCCTGCTGCAACGCGTCGTGGGTATCGACCACGACCGGAATGCCGTCGGAAGTAGGTGTCACGGTTTCAACCTACGCATGCGGGCCGCTCGGGTGGCGCAGGCTCAGCCTATGTAGCCCCGCCGGATTGCTGTGGCGACCATCTGCGCCCGATCGCCGGACCCGAGTTTGCGGGCGATACGCGCGAGGTGCGACTTGACGGTGAGCGCTGACAGGCCCAGCTCCTCGCCGATCTCCCTGTTCGTCTGCCCGTTGGCGACCATGGCCAAGACCTCAAGCTCGCGTCGGCTGATCCGGATGCCGTCGTCCTCGGGGTTGCTGAGTCGGGGGGCGGACTGTTCGGTCGGTTTCACCACGACCATACGGACCCCGGACAGCAGGGCCGAGTGGATCGCGCGCGCATCAGCCTTGCCGGACAACACCCCCACCTGCAGCCACCCGCGTTGACGCAGCATGCGGATCAACGGCAACACCGGACCGTCGGACAACGGGGTGACGACGAAGCAGTTGTCGGGTGCCGAGTGGCTGTCGGCGTACTGCTTGGCCTCGAACGCGGAGGCCACCACCCGGGTACTCGCACCCAGACCTTGGGCTGTTGTGTCAAGGTCCTGCGGCTTGCCGTCACTTATGAACACGCTGGTCAGCCGGGTACGGCCTGGTGTCACCACGGATGTGGCCGGCAGCAAGACGACTGAACCCATGGCAACCTCCCGCACTGGTGGTGTTCAGAGCATCGGCGGCAGTGGTCGAGGACTTGAGCCCGAGGGCGCGGATCTAGGAGATGTCACCTATACGACTGACACCAGGGTGATGTGGCGGCAGCCCAGCGCACGTCTCCATCAGCGCAAGCCAGACGGCGTAATGCTCCGCAACCTCTGTCACCCGTTCGGGTGACCACGAGGCGCGAATCTGGATGCTGTTCTCGTGGCCACGCGCGGAAAGCGCCTCGTACGATGTGGAGCGCGTCGCAGTCACTGTGCCACCCAGAGCGTGATAGCCCAGGCCCGAGTCGGTAAGGCACTCCTGGACCCACGCCCACCCGACATCGGTGAGCAACTGGTCCTGTTCCATCTCCGCGTCGATGTCTGCCTCGACATACACCACGATGCGGCAGTCCGACTCCCACGTCGGCGGGCGGGAGGGATCGTGCAACAGTACGAAGCGCCCTGAGCCGACCTCGGGATCCAGACCGATCTGAGCGGTCACCGCGTGAGCGAAGGGCGCCAGACGACCGGGCGCTGGGGCGCTGCTGATTTCAATCTCCGGATGCACCTCGACCACGTCCAGCGCAGACAGAGCCTCTGCGAAAGGATCCGGTTTCGTGCTCACGGTGCCACCATAAGTCGCTTCGAGCTGTCAGGGGACCGATCACGCCGGGCGCGTGTCCTGTTCATCTCAGGGCGCCGGGGTGATGAAGCGCGACCGGTGCGCATATTGGGGTATCGGGAGGTGTCGCCGAGGTCCTCACCCGAACATGCCACGATCAAGGGGTGACCCTCCCACCAGAGCACCCGTGGCATGCCAACGCGACCCGTGACAGCCGTCTGATCCGGGCAATGCAGGGGCGTCCGGTGGACCGGCCGCCGGTGTGGTTCATGCGCCAAGCCGGTCGCTCACTGCCCGAGTACCGCGACGTCCGCGCGGGGATTCCCATGCTCGATGCATGCTTCGACCCCGCGCTGGCCGCGGAGATCACGCTGCAGCCGGTACGTCGGCACGGCGTGGATGCCGCCATTTTCTTCAGCGACATCGTGGTACCCCTGAGGGCTGCCGGGGTTGATGTGGTCATCACCCCGGGAGTCGGTCCAGTGGTCGCTGAGCCCTTCGAGACCGCCGCCGATCTCGATCGGCTCCCGCCACCGGCGCCGGGGATGTTCGACGCGATCGCTGCTGGCGTCGGCATCACGATCGCTGAACTGACGGGGACACCGTTGATCGGCTTCGCAGGCGCGCCTTTCACCGTGGCTTCGTACTTGATCGAAGGTGGTCCGTCGCGCGATCTGCCCAAGACCAAAGCGATGATCGTGCGCGAGCCCGAGCTGTTCGGCCAACTGCTCGGCAGACTGTCGGATCTGGCAGCAGCGTTCCTGCGGGCCCAGATCCTGGCCGGCGCCAGCGCGGTGCAACTGTTCGACTCCTGGGTCGGCGCGTTGCCCCGGCGTCTCTACGAGGAGCACGTCGCCCCGCACAGCCGGGCCGTGTTCGAGCGCGTAGCGGACCTGGGGGTGCCGCGGGTTCACTTCGCGGTGGGTGCCAACCATCTTGCGCCGCAGATGGCCGACGCCGGGTGTGACGTTCTCGGGATCGACTTCCGGGTGGATCTCCAGGATGTCGATCCTGCGATCCGTTCGCGCATGCCGCTGCAGGGCAACCTCGATCCCGCCGTGCTGCTCACGGACCAGCCCACGATCGAGCGCGAAGTCCGACGCGTGCTGGCCAGCGGACGAGGACTTCGTGGCCACATCTTCAATCTGGGCCACGGCGTGCTGGCTACAACTCAGGCGGAGATGGTCACCGCGGCCGTTGACGCGGTCAAGCGTTTCGGGGAGCCGATGGGGGAGGGCCTGCGATGAACACCCAGTTGCCCCACGTGGTGATCGTCGGTGGTGGCATCAGCGGCCTCGCGGCGGCGTGGTTCCTCACCCAAGGCCCCAACGGTCCGCGGGCGTCAGTGACTGTGCTGGAGGCCGCCGACCATTTCGGTGGGAAGTTGCGCACGACGGAGTTCGGCGGTCTGACGGTGGATGTCGGCGCGGAGTCGATGCTGGCGACCCGGCCCGAAGCCGTGAATTTGTGCCGCGAGGTGGGTCTGGAGACCGTCCCGGCCGCGACGACACAGGCTGCCATCTACAGCCGGGGCCGAATGCGCGCCATCCCGCGCGGGCTGCTGACCGGGGTTCCCACGGACCTTCGCAAGCTGGCTGCCAGCGGGATCGTCTCGCTACCGGGGCTGCTGCGGGTTCCGCTGGACCATGTGCTGCCTCGCACGGTTCTCCACGCGGATGTGTCGGTGGGGGACTACGTGACCACGCGACTCGGCGCGGAGGTGACGGCCCGTCTCGTCGAGCCCATGCTCGGTGGCGTGTACGCCGGTCGGTCGGAGAACCTGAGTCTGCAGATGACGGTGCCTGCCCTGTACCGCGCTGCCAGCCAGCGGCGTTCGGCGCTGGAAGCCGCGCGGTCGGTTCTCGAGGACGGCAAGAAGACGATGGGTCCGCGCAAGGGGCCGATCTTCGTCGGCTTGGAGGGCGGGGTCGGACGGTTGCCTGGAGCCCTTGTCACCGGACTGCGCGAGCGTGGGGCGCAGGTGCGCACCTCGGCGGTGGTCCAGCAGGTACGCAGTCGCGCCAACCGCTGGGATGTCGTGGTGGGCGACGGCCGCGGCAAGTATGTGACGTACACCGCGGATGCCGTCCTGTTCGCGACGCCAGCACCGGTCACCGCATCGCTGCTGGAGACGGCCAACGGATCCGCAGCCGACGAGCTGCGGGCTATCGAGTACGCCGACGTGGCGGTCGTGACGTTGGGTTACCCGGCCTCTGAAGCCAGACTGCTGCACGGCAGCGGTTTCCTGGTGCCGCCGGTGGAGGGCCGTTCGGTCAAGGGGGTGACCTACTCGAGTTCAAAGTGGAGTTGGGTCTCCCAAGGGGCCCGCAGCGCGGCACCAGACGGACTCGTGATCCTGCGTGCCTCGTTGGGTCGGGCCGGGGATCCGATTACGGCGCAGATGTCCGATACCGAACTCGCCCGCACTGCCGCCGACGACATCCACGGCCTCATCGGGCTTCCTCGCCGCCCAGCGCTGCAGCACGTTCAGCGGTGGGAGACCGGGCTTCCGCAATACAACGTGGGACATCGCACGCGGGTGGCCGACACCCGGGAGTGGCTGCTGAACACCCCCGGTCTGGCAGTGTGTGGAGCCGCGTACGAGGGTGTGGGGATTGCGGCCTGCATCGGTTCAGCACAGGCCGCGGTGAGCACCGTTCTGCAGCAATTGGCTGAACGCAGAGAATGGGCACATGGCTGAGACGAAGGCGGCTGCCGCCCGCCGTATCAACGACACGATCCGTTACATGCAGATTTCCGTGTTCGCGGTCACCACGTCGAGAGGACCTTGTCGACGAGGTGCAGCGCGAGTTGGGCGCGGTCAAGGGCGACCTGGTCACTCGTGGCTGGTACGACGTCGGGGGGCTTCGCGCCGATGCCGATCTCATGGTCTGGTGGCACAGCGACGAGAGCGAGACGCTGCAGGCCGCCTACCACGCGGTGCGTGCCACCAGCCTCGGTCAACGGCTCAAGCCCGTGTGGTCG
>JALOLM010000148.1 GCA_025455985.1 Candidatus Nanopelagicales bacterium
TCCGCGCTGGGAGCCACCAATTGTCGAGGTGGTTCCCAGCGGGACCCTCACGCAGGTCTTGTGTCTACGTGAGGGTCTGGGCCTGCAGGCCCTGGCCGGAGTGCCTCCCCTTCATGGCAGTGATGACATCAAGGGGTTGTTGCTGGCCGACAGTGAGCGCCGCCGGGAAATGGCAAGGTTGATCACTTCCGTCTGGCATAAGTCGCTGCTGGACGGCGGCCCGCAACTGGACGCCGCCGACCAGGACTGGAACGCCCTGCGCCACCACCTCCCGGACCTGGACCCCGAGCACCTGGTGGGCCAATGGGAGCCGCCTCCAGCACCCGGTGCCGCTCGTCACGCTCAGCGTGGCTCACGGCTGGATCGGGCACCACCCCCCACGCCGGTGAATCCGCCGTCGTGTCAACGCGGGCGTGTCGAGCGTTGGTCCTGCTGGCCACTCTGACCAAGTTGCGGGCAACACCGAACAGCCATGGCGCCCAGCCCAGCTCAGGGTCGATCACCACCGTCTCCCGCTGACGCCAGGCCTCCAAGAACACCTGAGCCGTGACGTCCTCGGCCATCGCCGGATCGGCCAGGTGGTAACGCAGATAGGCGTAGATCGAATCAGCGTGCTCCCGGTAGATCCGAGTGAACGTCGCCTCGTCCCCGTCTGCCATCACCCCTCCTCCCAACCGACCCCCACACCCAGTACATGCCGGAAACCCCCCGAACGCTGCACCTCCATCGCAAGAACTCTTGCAGCCACCCGGCTTCACCGGATCGAGCGTTGTGGCAGAACCCGGACAAGCAGCGCCAGAACCCGTCTGCCGCACGGTAACCGCCCGCGGGCGCTAGGCGAGCGGTGCCCCCTCAAGTCCGTGGACGCGACCAACGCGACATGCCCTTCCGCGAGTTGGGCGTCGGACCCCACGCCGATGCGTTCTGCGCTGGTCTGGTCGTCAGGGTCGCCCCGATGCGGTTGGCGCTAGCGTGGGGTGTCTCGTCTGCCCGCCTGCCTGCGCTTCCGGTCGCGGTTTCCTCATCATCTGGGCCGGGGTGCCAAACCAGCAGGGTGTGATTCGGCCAGAGGTCCGGGCGCTGCCGTGACATGAATCACAGACTCGAGGCTGCAGCGCTCGGGGGCTCACCAGCATGAAGAGGGTGAGGCGGCAGGTAGCTGCCTTGGAAGGAGGAAACGTCGGATGACGTTTCGACACTGGGCAGCGGGATTCATTGCGCTGGGAGTGCTTGCCCCGGCTACCGCGATGGCTGCCACCGGACTGTATTCGTATGAGGGCTCGGACTATTCGCGGGACAACGCTGGCAAGTCGGTGACGGTCTGTGATCTTGAGAACGACAGCCGAGACGTCCACGCGGACTACAAGGTGGTCGGATCTGGATCGTTGCGGATCCTCGACGCGAGCGGGTACAGCTCGTGCGAGACGTCGGGTTACTACTCGGGTGGGATCTACCAGCATCGCGCGGTCGAGGAGATTTCGCTGAGCCCTGATCAGTTCGGGCCCTGGCGCTATCCGTCGTGATCCATGCGCTGGGTGTTGGTGTCCGCGCCGGCGGGGAGGTGCTGCTGGCCCCGGTGACGTTGCACGTACCGGCTGGGCACGTCGTGGCGGTATCGGGCCCGTCGGGCTCGGGCAAGTCGACGCTCCTGAAGTGTCTGGCTGGTCATCTTCGCCCTTCCGAGGGCGAGGTCCGGATCGGTGGGCAGGACATCTGGGCGCTGTCTGAGGGTCGCCGGGCGGCGTTCCGACGCGCGCAGGTGGGGCAGGTCTTCCAGGAGTCCGACCTGTTGGAAGAGTTGACCGTGGCCGAGAACGTGGCTCTGCCGTTCCTGTTCAACGGGCTGGGCCGCACTGAGGCCATGGAACGAGCGGAGGCGGTGCTGGCCGATGTCGATTGCCACCGACTGGCTGATCGTCGTCCCAGCACGTTGTCGGTGGGGCAGGCCCAGCGGGTGGCGGTGGCCCGGGCCTGCATCACGCAGGGCCGGGTACTCCTCGCGGACGAGCCAACGGCCTCCCTGGATAGGGCGAACGCGATGCGGGTGGGTCGGCTTCTCGTTGAGCTGGCGCGGGCGCGTGGCCTGGCGATGGTGGTGACCACCCATGACCCGGCGGTGGTCGCTCTGTGTGATCAAGAGTTCCCGATCATGGTCAGGAGCGGGTTGTGATCCCTGCTGGGGCCTGGCTGGGCCTGCGCCTGGCCCGCACGCCGGATCAACGGCACCTGTGGCGGCGGTGGTCGATCGTCTCGGGGTCTGCGGTCCTCACCATCGCGCTGCTTGTCGGCTGGGCGGTGATCGCCGATGCGCACGCCGCAGCGGACCGGGGCATGGCGCGGCGGCCGATCCTTGCCGACAGCGGGACGTCGCCACTGCGCATCGTGCTGCGTGCGGCGACCTGGCAGGGACGCCAGATCCCGGTCGTCTGGGTCGATGCCCAACCCGGTGCGCCCGTACCCCCCGGTATCGACGCGTGGCCAGCCCCGGGTCAGGCCGCCGTGTCGCCAGCTGTAGCCGCTGATGCGGACCTGCTTCGCGGTCTGGGGTTGCAGATCGACTCGGTTGGCACCGGCGTGAGGGGGACCATCGGCGCCGCCGGGCTGGTCAGTCCGTCGGAGCGGCTCATTTATCAGGCGATGCCGCCCGGGCGTTCCCTCGAATTCGGCCGAGGATTCCCGATCGCCGGTTTCGGCCCTGCCAACGAGGAAACGCCACAACTGTCGTTCGACACTGACAGCCCCACGCCTCCCCCGGCGACGGTGACGGTGCTCGTGGCGTGGTTGCTGCTCGTTCCTGCCAGCATGCTGGCGTTGTCCGCGGCACGGGCCATGTCTGAGGTGCGAGTCGAGCGCACCCGCGTCCTCAGGCAGTTGGGCCTGGGCCCGGCTCAGCTGCTCGGGGTCAACGCAGCAGAGACCCTGGCACTGGCGGCACCCAGCTCTTCTGTCAGCGCCGCTTGCCTGTGGGCTCTCGGACCCCACATCGATGCCAGACTCGGGGAACTCAGCCTCTCCCAGGGCGCCCTGGGCATCGGAACCACCGCAGCGGTGTTGGCGGTCGTCTTGGTCGTGGCGTTCTTTGCGGCAGCTGGGGCGCCGATCACGACTCAACCAACTGCCGGACGCGCGGGCGCCACGATGGACCAGCCCCGCTGGTGGTTCACGGCGCCCTTGGCTGTGGCAGCGGCAGGAATGCTCATCGCTCGGGCGCTGTACATCCCGCTGCTGCTCCTGATGGCTCTGGCCCTGATGACGGTCGCGCTGCCGATGGCAGTCCCCTGGCTTGTGGGTCGGCTGGCATCCGTTGGGGAACACACTCGTCGGGTCACGATCTGGCTGGCCTGTCGCAGACTGGCCGCGTCACCCACGCGCTTCGCCAGGCCAGCGGTCGCCGTCGGTGTTCTGCTGTTCGTGGTGATCTCGTGGGCGGGTACCTACCTCAACGCGGTCACGAGCCAGCTCAACGAGCCGAACGCCACCACGGACCGGACCTACTTCTCGGTGACCTGGCGGGACCCGGGCGAGGCCGATCTCGCGACAGCCAGCCGCGCCCTGTCCGCGTCCGTGATAGCACCCATCGACCTGAACTCCGATCCGCCCACGGCTGTGTTCGGCACCTGCGACGAGGTGCTGGAGTTCCTCCCGGAAGCATCCTGCGCAGACGGCCTGACTCCCGACCTGGAACAGGAGTTCGGTGCCCGATTCGGGGTGCTGCCACGCATCGGCGACGCCCCACCGGAACCTTGGGGGTTGGCTGCCCTCGTTGTGGCAGCGCCGGCAGGAACCAGCTACACCGACCTCGCCGGCCGACTCGGAACCAGCTTCCCAGCGCTCAACATCGAGCAACTGGGCCACGTCCGCCTAGCGCCTCCGTTCCTTGCCAGCTGGCTGTGGCTTCTCGGATCCATCGCCACCATCCTGCTGCTTCTCACCGCGGTGCATACATTCGGCAACAGGGTCCTGGCCCTAGCGCCAGAGGACGCTCGCTTGGCGACCGCAGGCGCTGACCTCCGCCAGATCACAGCCATTCAACGTTGGAGCGTCGTTGCTCCGTTGCTGGTCTCGATCAGCCTCGGAACCACCGCAGGTCTGGCCTACCAGGTGGTCGCGGCGCCCCTGGACCAAGCAGCAATCACCGTGACCGCAGCGATCACTCTGGCCGGGTTGGCTGCATTGATATCCGCGGCCGCGGCCGCAACAGTTCTGCGCAAGCCGCGCATGGAACGTAGTGAAGTTGTGGTGCAGCGCTGGGCGGTTGAAGCGAATGTAGAGGTGTGAGCCTGATTTTGTCGAGACACACTTCGCCGGTCTCCTACGGAAGAAGGCCCACGAATCCATCGAGAGCGGGCCGTTCGCCTCGTTACACCTGAGGTGCGCTCTCGCGCACTCATCCTGAAGGGGGGTCCATGAGCATGATCAAGCGATCAATCGTCGCTGTCGCCCTCGGTGACTCCGCCAAGACGCTCACCTCGTGGGCGACCACGGGCGGTTGCTGACCCGTGGGGGCATCCGTCTGCCTGCGTGGCGCGGTGAAGACGTTCCGCTCCGGCATTGCGACGATTCGCGCGGTTGAGGGCGTCGATCTGGACGTGCCGTTCGGTCAGATGGTGTGCATCCACGGAGCAAGCGGATCCGGAAAGACAACTCTGCTGAACCTGATCGCCGGACTGGATGTGCCTGACGTAGGTGAGGTCACCATTGGGGATCTGATACTGACCGGCCTGAGCGATCGGCAGCGGGCCCGAGTCCGGCTCGAGCGCGTGGGCGTCGTGTTCCAGGCGAACAACCTGATCGACGAGTTCACGGGTGGGGAGAACGTCTTCATACCGCTCTTGGCTGCAGGGTTGCCCATCACCGTGGCCAAGAGTTCGGCAGCCGACGCCCTGGAATGCGTTGGAATCGGAGATCCCTTCGACCGCCGCCCTGGTCAGATGTCTGGGGGCCAGCGGCAGCGGGTTGGGATTGCCCGGGCGTTGGCGGGGAGCCGCAATGTCCTGGTTGCGGACGAGCCCACGGGGGCGTAGGACTCGGCGACGTCAGCAGCGCTGTTCGAGCTCGCTTCAACAGCGGGCAGACTGTCCAGGACGTTCTGATCGTCCGGGAGACCGTGACGGAGCACCGCGAGGGCCAGAGAACGTGGAGCTACGCCACCGACACCGGCATCATCTTCGTGCTTAGCGGCGGCCTCATCGCCATCGGCAAGGTCGGCCACCACCCCGAACTGCTCTCCGTCACTCGGGCCGCGAGCCTCGACGCCCTGAAGTTGGATGACCCCAGCCACGGCTGGGAGGACCGACTCGACGTCCAGTACTCCATCGAGCGGCAGACCTTCGCGATCGACTCCCTGCGGCGAACCGACCGCCCAGACGCCATCGGGTGATACCCCGAGGATCAGCCACCCCGCGAGGCTGCCTACCGGCTCCCTTCTGTTGTCAAGAGGCGGGTTGCAGGGTTCTTGACTGGGTGGTCTTTCGTGTCGTTGCGGTCGCGGGTAGCGTCCTGTCTGCGGGTCCGGGAAGTGGCTGATCCGAAGTGCCGGTCAACGGGTGTGAGCCGGCCGCGCTGGATTGAAGAGTCGCCCCGTGTTGCCCTCCCGGACCCGCGTCTGCGCGTTCGGTCCTGGGTGCAGCGTCGGCGACGAGCTGGCGGTAGATGGCGTCGGAGATCCTGCGTTTGAGGCAGCGGATGGCTTCCAGTGGCCGCTTGCCCTCGGCGCGCTTGCGCCGGTAGTAGGCCCGTCCTTCGGTGTCCAGGCGCAGTTGGCTGATCGCGGCGATGTGGATCATGTGGTTCACCCGCCGGTTCCCGGCGCGGGACAGCCGGTGGCGGGTCTGCTCCCCGGACGAGGCGTCCAGGGGTGCGGTGCCGGTCCAGGACGCGAACCGGTTGCGGTCAGCGAACCGGGTGACATCGCCGACGTCGGCCAGGATCCGGGCGGCGACGACGGGCCCGACACCGGGTAGGTCCATCAGGTGTGACCCGCGGGTCAGGACGATGGTCTTGAGCTCGGCGGTGGCCTTCTT
>JALOLM010000149.1 GCA_025455985.1 Candidatus Nanopelagicales bacterium
GGCTGCAGGATGTAGCGGACCATCAGGACGCGGGCTTTCCCTCACTGTCGACGGTCGGCGCCGACGGCGACTGCTCGTCGAAGTCGATCCGCTTGAGTTGCTTGTTCAGCGAGCGGAACAGGAAGACACCAGCGATCAGGAGGAAGACGAACACCGCGAGGGCACCCATCCCGGGGCCAACCGTGTTGGGGTCGGGGAGTGCGCCCTCAACGGCGACGATGTTCAACACGACCCAAGTCTACGCCGTGACCCGGTTTGGCTCATCAGGTCGTAGCGGATGGGCGCTGGTGCACTAGGGCCACGCCCGCCGGAACTGCCCGCGTCAACCAACCACCGAGCCCGACTCGCCGGAACTCGCCCGCGTTAGAGCTTGTGCTGTCGGTGAGCGAATCCACGCGTTGTCTCGCTCACCAACAGCACAACCTGTCACCAAGTGCCCCGGCGACCCCGGCAGGCAGCCACCATCTATCGCAAACCCGCGAATAGGTCGTCCTCCGGCGCCGAATCCGGCAGGACGCTCAGGGCCAGCTCGAAGTCCTCGGTCGGCCATACGTCCTTGGCGACCTGGGCCGGTAGTGCGAACCAATGCCCGGAGGGATCGATCTGGGTGGCATGGGCTTTCAGTGCAGCGTCGCGAACGTCGAAGTACTCCGCGCACGGTACCCGCGTGGTGACCCGGGCGCTGTTGTCCGGCCTGGTCAAGATGTCGTCGATCCAGTCCGCGAACGGCGACGTGTAGCCGAGTTCGAGCGCCGCCTCGTGCAGGGCGATCACTTTCTGCTTGTGGAACGTCTGGTGGTAGTAGACCTTGCTGACCTGCCAGAGCGGCGCGGCCTGAGCCACCGCCGCCATCGTGATCTCGTGGCAGCGGATGTGGTCGGGATGGGGGTATCCACCGTTCTCGTCGTAGGTGGTGATCACCTGCGGACGGAAGGTCAGGATTTCCTCGACCAGCGCAGCGGTCGTCTCCTCGAGTGGGAGGTCGGCGAAGCAGCCCGCTGGCAACGGCGGCGGCGGATCACCTTCGGGGAAACCCGAGTCCTCAAATCCGAGCCAACTGTGCTCGACACCGAGGATGCGCGCGGACTCCGCCATCTCAGCCCGGCGGATGTCCGCCAGCTGCGAGGGGTCGATCTGCAACCCCGGGTTCAGCAGGTCACCGCGCTCTCCACCGGTGCACGTCACCACCTTGACTCGCACCCCTTCGGCGACGTACTTGGCGGTGCTCGCAGCACCCTTGCTCGCCTCGTCATCGGGGTGGGCGTGCACGTTCATGAGTCGTAGGTCGTTGGCCACCTGCCCACGATACGCACTGGCGGTTCGCGCAACCGGAGTGACCGGGAGCCTGATTCCAGGCAGAATGAACCAAACAGCCCTCCGGCGCGCACGCACCGGTGGGCTGCTGCATCGATGAGGAGATAAACCGTGAGCGAGCAGAAGGTCACATGGTTGACCCAGGAGGCGCACGATCGCCTGGTGGCTGAGCTGACCGAGCGTACCGAGGTCACCCGCGGCAAGATCAGCAAGACCATCGAACTGGCGCGCGAAGAGGGCGACCTGCGGGAGAACGGCGGGTACCACGCGGCCAAGGAGGATCAAGGGCGCAACGAGGCGCGGATCCGGGAGCTGAAGTACCTGCTGGAACACGCCCAGGTGGGCCGGCCGGACGACGTGGTCGTGGGCGCAGTGAGCCACGGCTCCACCGTCACCATCGAATTTCCCGGTGGCGACCGCGAGACGATGCTTGTCGCCAGTCGCGAAGAGAAGGCCCACACGGACCTCGAGATCTGCTCACCGGACTCTCCCCTGGGCAAGGCGCTATTGGGCCAGCATTCAGGGACAAAGGTCGCCTACGAACTGCCCAATGGCCGGAACATGGAAGTCACCCTCGTCGAGGTTCACGACTGACGGTCACTGCACCACAGGCAGTCCCGCCGCCTCCCAGGCGACGATCCCGCCGTCAAGGTCCGAGATGTTTTCGAAGCCTGCCTCGGACATCTGGTCCATGGCCACCTTCGAGCGGTTCCCACTGCGGCAGTACACCGCGTACGTCACCGTCGGGTCCAAAGCGGAGATCTTCTGAGTGAAGTCCGGGGATTCCACATCGATGTTGACGGCGTCCTGCAGATGACCTGAGGCGTATTCGCCCGCGGTACGGACATCCAGTGTGACCACCTGATCGGTCTGGGTCAGTTCGTCGAAGGCCTGCGGCGACAGCGAGGTCGCGGTGGCGGAGGAGCAGGCGGTCAACACGAGCAGCGCGAACAAGGCGATCAGGAGACGCTTCATGACTGTCACTATACCCCCCATGGGTATCTTCCAGAGAGACGTCCGCGGCCTGCCCGGGCTTTCGGTGACCAGATGACCACTTGGTGGACCGATCGTCACCCAAAGCATCCGGCGCAGCCACTCCCTAAAAGGGGTCGACCCTGAACCCCTGCTCATGCAGGGCCTGCCGAATCTCTTCAGCGTGCTCGTGGCCCCTGACCTCGACCTCGACAATCGCGGCGCACTCATCGACGGCCAGCAGCGGGTCAGTGCGGTTGTGAGAGACCGTCACGACGTTGCCCCGGTGTTCTGCGATCTGAGCCAGCAGTTGCTCGAGTTGCCCTGGGCGATCGGGGATGAGCGCTGAAATCACGACGTACCGGCCAGCGGCCACGAGTCCTCGTCGCAGGATTCTCAGCAGCAGCAGCGGGTCCACGTTGCCGCCGGACAGGGTGACCACCACGGGCGGCTCGAACAACTCCGGGTGATTGAGGACGGCCGCGGCCGCAGCGGCGCCAGCGGGTTCCACGAGTTGCTTGCTGCGCTCCAAGCACATGAGCACCGCGCGCGCGATCTGCTCGTCGTCGACGGTCAGGAAGTCGATCCCGGCCGCGGCGATGATGTCGAAGTCGATCTGTCCGGGCTTGGCCACCGCGATACCGTCGGCCAGCGTCGCCATGTGTTCCACCGCGACGGGGCGACCGGCCTTGAGCGACGCCGGGTAAGACGCCGCCCCAGCTGCCTGAACACCCACGACCCGCGCCTGTGGTGCGTGCTTGTGCACGCCGAGTTCGATGCCCGCCAGCAGTCCCCCACCACCGGTGCACACCGCCACCGTGCGGACCTCCGGGTGCTGCTCGGCGATTTCCAGTCCGACTGTGGCCTGCCCTGCCACGACATCGGCATGGTCGAAGGGGTGAATCAGCACGGCTCCGGTCCGCTGACTGAAGTCCATCGCCGATTCCAGGGACTCATCGATCGTGGAGCCGGCGAACTCCACTCGAGCACCGTACGAAATCGTCGCCTCGATCTTGGGCAGCGTCGCGCCCTCCGGCATGAAGACGGTGGCGTCAACCCCGAGCAGTTTCGCAGCCAGCGCCACCCCTTGCGCGTGGTTGCCGGCGCTTGCGGCCACGACGCCGCGGGCTCGCTCCTGGGGCGTCAGCTGCGAGATCCGGTTGTAGGCGCCGCGCAGTTTGAATGATCCGGTGCGCTGCAAGTTCTCGCACTTCAAATAGACCGGTCCGCCGACGAGTTCGCTGAGCCACCTGGCGGGCACCGTGGGGGTGCGGTGCACGATCCCCGCGAGCCGGTCGGCCGCGTCCAGGATCTGCTGGTGGTCAATCACAGAAGGCCCTCATCCGGGGGCTGTGCGAGGTCGGCCAGCATGCGGTGAACCTCTCGGGCTACCGGATCGGCCTCCGCGATCCGCTGCGGGCGCACAGCCTGCGAGTGGCCCACGACAGCACGCGGCCCGGCACCGAACACCACAACGGTGGCGGTCTGGCGATTGAGGTACACGCCCTCGCCGGTCGGTGCGACTTCACCCTGCGCGAAGGTACCCACGGCGGGTACTCCCAGACGTGCCGCCACTGCGGCCGCGTCGTGGCTGGCGTTGCCGAACATGAAGCGTCCGCGATCCGCCGAAGAGAAGATCAGCGCCCCCACCGAACGCGATCCCATGCGGGCCGCGACCCCCTCCAGCATGACGTTGAGATCCTCGTCGGCAGCATCCTCGTCGCGCACCTGGAACTGCACTGCAGCCCCGAGCGGCACATGCCCGCTGACCTGTAAGGCCCCACGCTCGCCGTCCGCGGGATGGAAGTCGTGGATCACGAAGTCGCCCACGTGCGGATCCTCGGTGACTGCAAACCCAAGTTGCAGGCCGGAAAGCGCCAGGGACCGCTCCGGTTCGTCGAGGGCGGCGATGATCTCCTGAGCACGCAGCGCCGCGGGCTCCCCCGCCAGCGTCTTGAGCAGAAAGCCCTCGGCCTCTGTCACCGTGAGGACGGGACCGACCGGGCGGCACGCAGGACTCTGCAGCGTCACGACCTGCGCGTGACCTCCGACCATGACTCCCACCGCACCTCGCTGGTGGATGCGGCCGTCAATGAGCAGACGGGTTGTGCGAGCGGGCGCCGGCCCTGAGGCGACAGCCCCGACGACGGGCAGATCGGTCATCAGTGTCTTGGCGTGCGCAGCGAAATCCGACGTCGGGAAGGACCAGGGATCGGCCAGGATCAAAGCGGCGACATCATCCCGCCGGCGCCCGGGAAGTCCGACAATCTGGTGACCGGCGTCGCCTGCCAGGACTTCGAGGTGGAAGGAACGGGCTCGCAGTCCCGGGATGCGGGCGGCCCAGACCGCGACGGCGGCGCCCTCGTCACTTCCCCGACCTGCGGCCATGACGCCGGAAGCGGAGGCGCCAAGGACGGTTCCCGACGAGAGGTGCGAGTTGGCCGCCAGCAGCGCCTGCTCGGCGTCATCGGGGTCGCTGGCGGCGGCGAACACGAATGCCAGGTTGGGCGCCGATCCGAGCTGGACCAGCGCCTGCTTCGCCGCAGTCCGCGCCAGCGCAGTCATGTCCGCGGCGCTGCCATCGGCGACCACGGCCAGACCTTCTCCTACCAAGCCCACCGCTGCATTCTCGCCCATCCGCGCAGACAGATGTGTACGGGGCGCGAAATGCGCCGGGGTAATCTGCGGTCCGATCAGCGGCGCACCACGCGCAGGCGCACTACGGCGTAGACCGGGGCCTGGTCCATCGTCGCGTCAACCCGGAATCGGACTCCGTCCATCCGCGGCCGGACCTTGCCTAGCGCCAGCCGACAAGGGGCGTCCCACATCGCCCGCCACGACGCCCCAGCATCCCGGCGCGACCACGCGCACTCGGTTAAACCGCGCGGTGGCCGCAGTGTGACCTTCTGTCCGACGTGGACCCGCAGCGTGGTCAAAGCCCCGAGCCGCGTAGGCCTGACCGGATCGGTGGGGGCGTTCAGCTCCGGTGTTGCCTGCGGCGCCGCAGCTGGCGTCGCCCCGGTCAATTCGGCAATCGCACAACGCGCACACACCACGCCATTACCCGTGGCCACATCCACCCCGGGAGCATCGACATCGCGTGCCGTGGCTTTGAGCAGGCTTACCAGGCTCGACGGCGAGAACGACGCATCCCCGAACAGCATGGCCGCTACCCCGGCGGCGAACGGCGCGGCCGCCGAGGTCCCGGATTCCATCGCGTATCCATTACCCGGAAGCGTCGACAGGATCATCGTCCCGGGGGCAGCCAGATCGACGTACGATCCGCGGGTCGTGAAGGACGCCGCCTGATCTTCAGGTGTCACAGCGCCGACGGCGATGACGTCAGAGAAGGCCGCGGGGTATTCCGCAACGCCATTGGTGCCGCTGTTGCCCGCCGCTGCGAAGACACTGACACCGCGCTCCACCGCGTACTGCACAGCAGCGTGCTGGGCCGCACTTGCCACTGGTCCGCCGAGACTCAGATTCACGATCGAGGCGCCATGATCGACCGCCCAGATGATGCCTTCGGCCACATCGCTGCTGTACCCGGCGCCGTCCTCGTCGAGGACCCGCACCGGCAAGATCTTGGCCCCCGGCGCCACGCCGATCCCACCCACGCCGTTGCCCGCCGCCGCGATGATGCCCGCCACATGAGTGCCATGGCCGTTGGCGTCTGCTG